>JBGSVR010000709.1:0-13922 GCA_041752855.1 Thermosynechococcaceae cyanobacterium | reverse complement strand
TGGAGCAGGTCTTACCTGAACTCAAACGGCGAGGGTATCGTGTTGTATCCCTTTCAGAAGTGGAACGAGCCTCCCATGTTCCGAAATAGTGAAAGGTTAGTTCTCAAACCTCACTAGTCTGGCTACTGACTGAATCCAGAGGGGTACGCTGTCAGTATCGCGTCAGGAACACTTGCAGCAGCTCAGTGTGATAGTCAAGGATAGATTTTGAGTGTTCATGGTGTGCCTCTCGAATGAACATAGTGAAGAGAGATCGCTTGCAGAGATTGGTCAGAATAATGGGCGTGAGTCGAGAGCATGTGCGCCAAATTGAAGCGAAGGCCATGCGTTCAGCGCGGAAAGTTGCAAAACAAGAACAACTGACAGCGTGATGGGGCAAAGGCAAGCAGTGGCAAAAAAAGGAAAAGGCGATCACTCTCTTTCGCCCAACTGAAGCATCGCTACAGCAAGTGAATGTCTGGGGTTGCTGGCGATCGCCCAAGCTTATGCAAGGCCGCTGTATCGCGGCGAGTGGGTGCTGTTTCCCTATGTTGGGAACTGTTGCCGGAAGCTTGGAGCTTTGCCTTTGCTGTGGTTAGCATGTGGGCTTTGATTTTGGCGGCGTTAGCTAGGGCGTGGTTTTATCGGGATTAATTTCACAAAATGGTTTAACTTTGGGCTATTGCATTAAGTCTTCCGGTGAGTAATCCAAAACCTTATATGCCAACCTCCAAAATGACCCTAGGCTGATGTTCATAGCGTTTGCGATCTTGCTACTTACGATCGTGCTGCCTGCCACCAGTCCCAATTGTTTTCGTAAGTCATTATGTTAAATCCTGCTCGTAAAGTCCATACCCTGCCAACATGAGTGCATAGGGCGTTTGATGCAGATGCGCCTTGCCTACAGAACCAAACAGCGTCATCTTTTCTGTGATGACGGCCTGCATCGCGGCGATCGCCCCTCCCATAACATCCAATAAGTCCTGAGCGATAGCACCACACATTTTGTCCTGAAGCGCCTGCATATAGGCCAGACGTACTTCGGTATTCACATTGAACTTAGAGACTCCTAGATGAATGGACTGGCTCACCATCCACTCCGGTAGCCCGGATGCCCCATGAAGCACCAAAGGGATGTCAATCAGCTCCTTGAGACGTTCTAAGCGGTCAAAGTCTAGGCGAGGCTCACTTTTGTATTCCCCATGGACATTGCCAATCGTGACAGCTAAAGCATCGACCCCTGTTGCAGCAACAAACTCAACGGCTTGGCCTGGGTCGGTCATTTTGGCCTCTTTCTCAGCAATGGTCAACCCATCCTCCGTTCCGCTAATTCTGCCAATTTCAGCCTCAACCATGGCTCCGTACTCATGGGCAACCTGGGTCATCTCCCTCGTAAAGCTGAGATTTTGTGCGTAGGGTAAATGGGAGCCATCTGCCATTACTGAGGTCATTCCAGCTTCTAAGGCTTGGTGGATATCAGCAGGGTTGGTGCTGTGGTCGAGGTGAACGGCAATGGGAACCGTTGCGGAACGAGCCGCCGCCAAACACATCTCTATCAAGGCTGACTGACCATACTTGAGCGCGCTGGGATGAAGTTGCAGCATTGTAGGACTATGGCTCGCTTCTGCTGCGCTCACAACCGCCTTGACGCCCTCCAGATTGTAAACATTAAACGCACCGATAGCGTAAGTATGACGGCGAGCGGTGACGAGTAGTTCTTGGGTAGATGCAAGCATAACAACCTTAAGATTGCGGGGCACAAGAAGGCGATGTTCCATCTTAAGACGCTTCGGTTGTCAAAGCTGCGGTCAAGGCAGCGCTTATGTCGCCAAACCTTGAGTGCGATCGGGTCGCTGGGGATGCAACTAGATTAAACTGAAACACGTTTGCAGACCGACTGCCGACTTGAAATGGCTGTACGATCTACTCCATAAGCTAAAAATCCAAATCCTTGCTGTACTGGCTGGGATATCCGCGAAAAGCAGGTGACAAGAACGATTGCTACGCGGCCTTTGGAAGGATGGTAAACCGTGGCGACTTTCCAGAAAGCCTTGATGGACTGCTGCTAACCAGTGATGAAGACTGAAGGGAAAGGAGAAAGGTGCTGCGTAAGATTGTTGCATTCCATCAAGACGAAGAACATCACTGGGTTGCGGACTTAGATTGCGGTCATGCCCAACATACTCGCCATGATCCCCCCTTTTTTCCACGTCCTTGGGTACTCAATGAAGATGGTCGGGCAAATCATACTGGCACCCAGCTTGATTGTGTGCGCTGCGATCGCCAAGAAATCCCAGAGGATTATGTCGCCTACCGCCGAACACCAACCTTTACATCTGAAACAACACCGATAGGATTACGACGGCATCATGCAACCAAAAGCGGTGTATGGGGAGTCATCAACGTTCTAAAAGGTCAGTTAAGATATCGTATCCATGAACCCTATCATTGCGAAGTCGTTCTTGATCAGCATACAAAAGGGATTATTCTTCCAGATGTTGAACATGAAGTCGAACCTCAGAAGAACGCAGAATTTTATGTTGAGTTTTGGCATCGCGAAGAAAAAGCTGACGATTTAACCCCCACCACCTTGTTTAACTTGAATTGAATGACCACCCTCCGATTCCCACCCCAAGCCACCACATTAGCCAAAGCTCTCACGCTACAGCCCGAACTTTGGCAGCGTCCGCAAGTCCAAGGCATCACCATCGACGGGCCAGACTCACGCGACCTTGACGACGCGATCTGGATTGAACCCACAGACACAGGCGCAATCCTGTCAGTCCACATCGCCGATGTCTCAGAACTCGTCGCCATCGGTTCAATCCTAGATAAAGTAGCGATCGCCCGAACCACGACGCAATACTTTAAAAACGGCAACGCCCCCATGCTGCCAAGACCCCTCTCCGAAGACAAACTCAGCCTACGGGAATATAAAGACCGCCCTACCCTAACCGTCCAAATCACCCTAGACCGTAACGCCCAGATTCAAAAGACCGAAATCATTGAAACATGGCTCAGAAGTAGCAAACGGTTTCACTACCAAGAAGCCGAAGCCGCCCAAAAAGACCAACAACATCCCTTTCAAGCACTGCTAGAACATGCCTACCTGTGGGCAGAACAACTGTATCGCAATCGCCTTAACACCGGAGCCATCGGAGCCACCCTCACCGCCCAGGGCAACTGGCTCACCGAAGAAGGCAGCCTAATCCAAGGTAAACGCCACAGTAGCCACCTACTGATCCAAGAATTCATGATCCTTGCCAACCGAGCCGTCGCGCTCTGGTTGGCCGAACAGGATATCCCAGCCCTGTACCGGAACCATACCGCCAGGGCGATCGCCCCCGACCGCGAAACCATGTATCAGACGATGCTGAGCTTAGGCAGCCCTGAAGCGATCCGTCAGAGATTAGCAAGCTGGCTCAATCGCGCCACCTATGACCCCACCCTAGTTGGACACTTTGCCCTCAACCTTCCGGCCTATACCCACTTCACCAGCCCCATCCGTAGACTAGCCGACCTGATTAACCACCGTATCGTCAAAGCAATTCTCAGAAACCAAGACAGCCCCTACACCAAGACAGAGCTAGAACAGTTGGGTAAACACATCGCTCAAGTGACCCGCGAAAACGAAAAACAGACATCGGACTATTTCAAAGAAAAGCATCAAGAACTGTATCAAGCCCAAGTCCAAGACACAGAAGAACTTGCGAATACATCAGAGAAAGAATTTAGCAAACTGCTGAAGTACGCTATCGAAAAGGAGGAGATGGAGGCACTTATGCCTGAACTCAAGGCGCGCCTAGACACCAGCAAACTTCAACTCGTAGATCTGTATCTGTTGCTGTTTGAGAGTGAAGATAAAGCACTACAACAGGAAGCCTATAAAAATCTCCAAGCGAATGTACAGGATGCCGCCAGCATCATCTCAATGGCGACGTCTCAACAGGTGGACTGGGAAAGCTTTGATTACCTAGACGAACAGCAGAGCCAGACTGCACCATTCCACACATGGCTAGAAGTCAAAATCAAAGACAGCATCCTGACAACCGTTCACCCAAGCGAACACCAGCGCAAACAGCCAGCCCATCATCAGGCGTGTCTGCAATGGATAGAAGCCTACCTAAAAGATGCGCTCGTGCCACCAGAGCAGCGAATCTTTCCAAAGTCACCCGAACAAAGCGGCTCATTACTAGATGAGCTAGATAAAGCAGAGGAACAGCACAAGCAGACCAAAGCCTCAAAGACAGAACGCAAAGAGGCAACCCCATCCAAGTTGATGCACCCCATCTTGAAGAAGGAATTGAAGGATGGTCAACTGTTTGTCAGCCTTCTGATGCAGCTTTGTCAGGGCTTAGGCTTACAGAATCCAGACTTTGAGTTTCAAGAAAGCGAAGACGGATTCATCTGTGAATGTCAGCTAGATGCCATGAACCAGCACTTTACTGGCATCGGCACAGCGACCAAAAAGCAACGAGCAAAGCATCTAGCAGCGCGGGACGTGCTGGAGCAGTTGCAGGCGAAGGCTCTTCAGGTATAGATTGCACAGGGAATGAAAGTCAGCCAGAAAGGGAAGCATAACGACGATAGGGAAACAGCTAGACCGATTTTTGACGAGACGATCAATGTTGAGAGGGTAACGGGGTTGACTCAACGGATAGAGAATTTGTATCAATGCATTTCACAAGCACTGTGCGCTATTGGATTATTCCTAAGTAGTTGGATTATCCTTCCTGCACCTACAGCCTTGTTCCTACCTTTGAGCGTAGGAGCGCCAGAGGTTGGCGGGTGGCTATTGGGACTAAACCTGCTTGGGGGGCTGTTAGTAATCGTAGAAGCGAGAAAAAAGCTTTTTTCTCAAATTGCCTTGGTATTGAGCGTAATCGGCTTAGTGCTTTGTCTGTTGCCTTTTAGCCAGCTATCTACTGTGAATCAGCAGGCTAAAACATCAATGTCTCAGAGTTTAGGAATAGATTACCTAGGGACAATACCAAAAGATCTAGAATCCCAGATGCGTCCCCAGCCATTTGTTGTTGAGGATAGCTTTAAAGGAATACAGACCGAGAAAGTTCGCTATACATCTGGTATCCCGTACACCCAGAATAATGGAGAGCCATTAACCCTAGACATTTATAGACCCTCTCAGGTTGGTCAGTATCCAGGGGTAATGGTGATTCATGGTGGTGCTTGGCAAAGAGGTGATCCATTAGATAACGAAGCGTTCAACCGTTATCTCGCAGCAAGAGGGTATGTAGTATGGTCGATATCTTATCGTCTTGCCCCTAGCGCTCGGTTTCCAGCGCAAATCGAAGATGTAAGAGCAGCATTAAGTTTTCTACGAGACCATGCCATAGAGTATGAAACGAAAGCAGATCGAATCGCCTTGTTAGGCCGTTCAGCCGGAGCGCAACTGGCATTGCTGGCAGCTTATACCCCTAGTGCAATAAAAATACGGGCTGTCGTAGATTACTATGGCCCAGTAGATCTAGAAGTAGGGTATAACGAACCACCCAACCCAGATCCGATTAACACTCGGGTTGTGCTTGAAACGTTTCTGGGAGGATCGCCAAAGGAGGTGCCAAAACTTTATGAACAGGCATCCCCTCTTCGGCTTGTGAAGAAGTCATTACCAGCATCGCTACTTATTTATGGAGGCCGCGATAATGTGGTTCAGTCAAAATATGGACGTGGACTGTATGAGCGTCTGAAGAGTGAGGGAAATAAAGTTGTGTTTATTGAAATGCCTTGGGCAGACCATGCATTTGATACCGTATTTAACGGAATAAGTGGTCAGTTCTCGCTTTACTATACAGAACGCTTTCTAGCATGGGCACTGTATTCAAATTGACGACGAGTGCTACAGCCTTTGCTAAGAAGAAGGCGAAGACTGAATCGGCTGGCTTTGGCTAGAGCGATAGCTCATCAGGTTTAAGGGTGCAGAGGCAAGTAGGACTGGCTTAAATTTTGCTTTCTGTTGGCATCACGAAGGCGATCGCCCGTGAGAAGCAAATTGAGGCAGAAGTCATCGCCCTGCCCGTGCCGAGCGTCATCAAGAGAATTTTTAAGAGTTGGACTTTGGTGTGGGTAATAATCGCTGGGGAATGTTCTGAAGCTTGAAGCCAATCTAGATCATAGGTTTGTTGTGATTTAGGTCATCACAGCGCCATGAACAGCCTGCCATTGTTAGACAGGATCCTTTTGGAGCTAAGACTTATGCGTTACCTGATACCAGCCCTTGCTTTTACGCTAATGCCCACACTGCTTTTGTCGGTTTCAAACGCTAGCTTTGCCTGTTCTAAACCTGCGCCCACCAGTTCCACTGTAGTTTCTGTTGTGCAAAGTGCAATCGCGCTCAATCCTCAACCATTACCGCCTCGAAGATAGGAGTATCGCTGTTCAAGAAGGCGATCATGTTCAGGCGGAAACGAACCCCTGAACTATGACTGCCTTCTCTCAGAATTTTCTGAGTGCGAGCTGTGCAGACGAAGGGCGGGTAATAAATAGAGTAGTGAGATTTTGAGTGGTTCGCTTAAAACGCGCCAGAAGCCTGAGTTAGGCACACCCCTCTACATATTCGACTTCAGGTAGTTTACCAGCCCGAAATTGAGTAACACGACCGTTAAGCGTTTCAAAAATCAGTCGAAAATCCTTGTCCGCAGCATCTTTAGGCATAAAAGTTAGGTAGTGACCGCCTTGATGTCCAGTGTAATGATGCGGAGTGACTCTGATTTGAGCCGGATATAAAGCCTTAATTCGTGCTTCTGTATCCCCAATTTTTGCCCCTCTCAGAGAAGAAATACGACTACCTTTAAAAATATCGACTCTAGCAATCCGATCTGAAGAGCGAACAATCCGATTATCATCACGATTGCTAATGACCATGAAAGCTAGATTTTGAGGGCCAGTTTTAGGCCAGAGATGGAAGCAGTTATTTGTAGCCCGACCACCCTTTTCGACAAGCTGAACTTGTGCGGATTTTTCAGCTTCGGCAACCGTCATGCCCACCCTAATGGGGCCAATTCCATCAATAGCGAGTTTAGACTGCTCAGTGAGCATGGACAGTGCCCCCAAAGGCAAGGGCATCAATGAACTGCTTAGGGTACCTGCAAGCATTAAAGTAATAAATAAGATTCTCTGCTGCATGAAAGTTTTCCCTAACGATTCACCAATTTTATAGCATTACTCCTTAACTGTTTTGCCTATGACCTTTGCAGCCTCACTTATCCATTTGACCGTCCAGATCACTGAATCTTAGCTCGGATACCTGTCATATCTTTACCCAGACGAGGATCCTGAAGAAGCGTTGGTGAAGCTATTGGAAGGTGATCGCCTTCGTGCGCTTCGTAGAGCAGAACGAGACATCAAGGTGCTGCATCTTGATGGAGATGGCGATCACACAGCACCCGCGCCAGCACCTGAATCTTCGCCACCTGCTGAGTCGGAGAACCCGATTGGAGCCTTGCAGGAGTATTGCCAGAGCAAAGCATTACCCACGCCGACCTATGAGTTTGAAGATGTGGCTGAAGGGTTTTGCTGTACCGTTCAGGCTTTTGGCTTAACGGCGAATGCTACAGGCTTCGCTAAGAAGAAGGCGAAGACTGACGCGGCGGCTTTGCTTTTGGGGGCTTTGGCGAGGGCGCAGGTTTATCGAGTTTAGAGCCAATGAATAAGGTGGCATTTTAAGCTCTTATAGGGATGGTGAGATTTTATCCATCAAGTTTCATAGCAACCTGCGGAATTACTCTAAATAAGCTGAAGACTCCTAACTAGAGTTTTAATAGAGTGTGTACGGAATTAAATGCATGGATGATAGACTGCTTTGGTGGAGGAATACATGAAAACTATTGCTATAGTCAGTCGGAAAGGCGGGGTAGGCAAATCGACTCTAACTATGAACTTAGCTGTAGTGGCTAAAGATGCTGTAATTCTCGATACTGATCCGCAGGCAAGCTGTGCTGACTGGGGAGATAGGCGAAAAAATTCTTCGCCATCAGTAGTTACCGTACCAGCAGGGCGAGTACGTGTAGCTTTGCGTCAGCAAGATTTTGCTTGGTGCTTAGTCGATACCCAACCCAGTGCTGAGGCTAGCTTAATAGAGATTGCCCAATCATCGGATATTTGTATTGTTGTACTAAGACCTGGGCAGCTAGAACTTGATGCACTTGGTGCTACCTTGGCAGCAATTCGAGCTGCGAAAGCGAAAGCTGTTTTCTGTATAAACCAAGCTCACCCCCAAGCGAACCTACACGAGTTAATTCAAGGTTTGGAGCAGCATTATAAAGTTGGCCCTGTGTTAAGAAGCCGCGCAGATTACCCTGCTGCGGTTGCTGATGGGAATGCAGTGTCTGAGTGGAATCCCGATGGAAAAGCGGCCAATGAAATTTTAGAGTATTGGAATTGGCTAAAGGAAGAGGCATTCCATGATTAGAAAGAAACAATCACTAAGTTTAGATCGCCTTAACGAACGAGCTTTGGCAGACTTTTCTCCAGATTCTGCTGAAGAAGGTGCTGTACTTAATTCTGCGTATATGGTTTTAGATGATATTGCTGATCGACCTGGTGGAGATGCCCGACCAATAAATCAAAAACATGTAGAATCATTAGCCGATTCAATTTTGGTTTTAGGTCTTATTAGTCCCCTGACCGTAGATCGTTCTGGACATTTATTGGCAGGCGCTCATCGGAAGTCCGCATTATTTAAAATTTTAATTGAGCAGCCGGATCGTTTTGAATCACTTTTCCCTTCTGGCATTCCAGTACGGGTTATGGATCTTGATGCAACTGCCGACGAGGTTGATGCTCTTCAAATTGAAGTTGAAGAAAATACTCAACGCCGGAATTTTACATCGGCTGAAATCCGAGAGGCGGCAAAACGTTTAGAGAATGCTGGATACGAGCGTCTTAGAGGTAGACCTAGACCTGAACAAAAGTCGTTAAAACGCGAGTTAGCCAATGTTTTTCGCTTAAGCGAAGATCGAATTCAAAGGATTCTCAATGATTCGGATAGAAAAGGTAGGCGTACACCTACCTTTTCCACTGAAAGTGCGATTATGACCTTAGAAATTTGGTTAAGGGAAATTGATGAGTCAAATTCACCACGCCTAGAAAGGGCAAAGCGGCAAATGAAGACTTTGGTTAAATCACTTAAATCTTTGAATGAAGATACTCAGTCGTCCATTGAACTAGAAGCATAGCCATCAATAATCTCCTGTCTGCGAAAACACGTCTTAGCGTGGTCATTGACCATGCCAGTGGCCTGCATGTGAGCATAACAGGTGGTTGAACCCAAAAACTTGAGTCCTCGATTGCGTAAATCTTTGCAAAGGGCGTCAGATTTAGGGCTAGTGACTGGATAATCATCTAGGACATTGATCTCATTGACAATAGGTTGACCGCCAACAAAGCTCCAAATATAGGCATCGAAGGTACCGAACTCCTTTTGGATATCCAGAAATCTTTGAGCATTATTGATGGCTGCTAGAACTTTCAGCCGATTCCGAATAATACCTGGATTCTGAAGTAGCGCTTCAATCTTCAGATCATCATACAGAGCGATCTTGTCAGGATCAAAATTATCAAAAGCAGCGCGATAGTTTTCTCTTTTGCGAAGCACAGTATACCAACTGAGGCCAGCCTGAGCAGATTCTAGAACTAAAAACTCAAACAGATGACGATCATCATGAATGGGTACCCCCCACTCAACATCGTGATAGTCCACATAGTCAGGTTTACTCAAATCTACCCAAGGACATCGACAAGGGGCTTTCTCCATGTTCATGATTAATTTGAATGCTACTGAATCAAACTATAGGACAAACTCCCTAAAACAAGGCTGCATGTTGCCACATCCGCTCCCCCGCCAACCCAAAGCAAAACTGCCGCAGAGCGAGGGTGATCGCCGTTCGTAGCTTTGTCTGAGTGAGGAAATCGCCATTCCCCCGCCGAGCTATAGCAAAAGGGTGATCGCAGACTGTTGCTTTGCGTTAGTGTGGCGATCACTCATTTGCCGATATTGCTTAAGTTAAGACTGGAGCATGAAGGGCGAAGGCGTTCTTGAGAAGAGTCCGAGGAAGGAGGTTTACTAGCAGTCAGTCAAAAATTATTATGCCCGATCAAATGCAGGGACTTTTAGATAAAGCTGAGCTTTGACACTAACAGAATTAATCTCTAATGTTTTTTCGACTGGCTTTGTGGAACGGTCGTTATGTTCAGGTAAGTAAGCCAGGATACCAGCCAAAGCAGTTTCCATCCAGAACAAATCGGCCTTTGTCGGAGGGCCAATCTCTGCGTTTTTAGTAGTGCGCCCAAAAACCGGATAGGCACCTTCATTGGGTATAGACCAGCCAAATCTTTCTATATCGTCTAAATCGTCAAAACTCATTGCCCTAGCATCTTCGAAGATTAGTAGGAGCCAGGTAAATCTTCTCATTCGCTGTCGGGGTGATAAACGCGGTTCAAAAATGCTACGTAAATCGTCAAGTTTATCGTAAATGGCTAAACCAAAAATCTCGCCGCCACTCCCCATAACAACTGCATAGCGCGGATCACCATCAGGGGGGCATCGAATTTCCATTGACTCGTTATCACCCAGAAAATGCCAAGGCTTTGCTTGGTAGAAATCAGTCGCCAGATCGAAAAGATGCCCTACTTGGGGCGGAGTTATAGAGGGAATTGAAAGAAGTCCAGGAATGGGCTTTCTACGATTCATGCCCTGTTCCAAAGAGCCGCGTGCAATCTTGACAGCGGGTAGCGAAAGTCGAAACTGGCAAGTGACGTCTAAATCAGCCAGCCAAGGTTCAAGAGCAGAAGCAAAATCAGTGTTATCAAAATTCACAACTTTTGGACGACGTGGTTTGCCAGCCCCCCAGGAAGGATGGAGCATAGCGTGTAAGAGTTCTTCAAAAAATTGTTCGGGTGAGGGAGAATTCCTTACCACTTGGGTACGTAAAATAGAAATAGAGGATTCAACAACAATAACAATGAAGTAAGGGCGATAAAATGGCTCGTTTCGTGGAGTAATCCAGAAGCGTCCGCGACGGCACGAAACATCCCAAGTCTCTTCACACTGCCGTATCCGCCGCACTTTTCCCAGAAGAAGATCTGCCATACTTTAAGCCTACAGCTTAGTACAAGGCATATTATCGCACTGAGGGACGATATCAAGTGGGGTGATCGCCATTCTTGAGAAGAAGCGAACGCTTGTCCCAGAGCCATTTTCGTTAATTGCGTTCAAAGCAATTAGGGGTTGGCATTAGCGTCGGCTCTGAAAAGCGAGAATATAGAACAGTATCGTCAGGCGGCAGTTCTTTTGATACGGCAATCAGCCCAAACTTTATATCCTCGAAAAAAATCACACCGCCCATACGCCCATCAATTTGAAATGGCCTATGAAAGAACTGATACTCAGCAATGTAGATCGAAAAGAAATCAGAAATTTTAACTGTCTTGCCAAACAATTGCTGACAAGTCCTCTTGAGAACAGCCTCTAGGTAGCTATTTGGAGAAGGCGCACCCAGATCGGTAAATTCTGAATAATCTGCAAAATGATCCATATAAAATAGCCAGATTTTAGAAAGGTCTTTTTCTTGGGTGAGTTTTACCTTAAGTTCCTGAAGTCGTTCAATTTTCATAGTGTGTATCAACGTATTTCAACAGTGAATAGCGCCGCAGTTTACCCTCAGCTTGCTTTAGGATAAAGCCAAAGCCCCAGTACATTGTGGATAGAGAAAAAGCGTAGATTTGCTCAGCCCCCGTCAGTCAGAAGCAAGTACCCGCCGCGCCCCTACTGAACTGCCACTGTCCTTGACTCAGGCGATCACCCTCTCATCTACAGCAACGCCCCAGCCATACATCCGCAAAGCCAGCACCGATAACACCACGCTTGCAAATCCCCTGCCCTGCGGCCTTGGCTTGCGGTTGAAAGGCAATTGTATTTTGTTGGTTAGGCGATTGCCCTTCTAAAGCCGCGAAAACCACAACGAAGCAAAAGCTAGCAAAGCGCTTGTTTGCTTTTGATGGGGCACAAGCAGAGCAATCTATTGAAAAAATCGCTCATTTGTAACAAGTTTATTATTTGTTTTCAGAGAAAAATAAGTATAAGCCAAAATACTGTGATCTATACCAGAACGAGTTTTTGCAATCTGGATAGTTTAGTCGTCTCATCATTATGACGGTCAACACTTATGGTTTTACTTAGGAATAGACCCCCTTCAAGTTCTGATAAAATTGTTAAGCCTTGGTGGAATAGACCCCTAGTTGGTGAGCTAAGCCTCTGGGAACGGCTTAATCAATTATTTTATAAAGAAGAAATTCCTGATTCAGTCATCAGCATTCATGACGTAGCGCTTAGCGAGGGAATGAAACTGTTCCGTAGAGCAAAATCTATTGAAATTGAGAAGTTTGGAAGTAAAGAGTTTTTAGCCTTTGTTAGAATTAAATATGATTTAGCTCAAAATAAATCAACCCATCAAAATCTTGAGAAGTATGCCCAACTACTTCAGGTAGGCATGAAAACTAAAAAGTCTTTTATTGCACTTGAACAAATTGAAATTAACCATCAAGGTAAAAAGTTCAATGAATTCTATGAATATGTAAATACATTATTAGTCAAGCTATCTACGCCTGCTTCGTTCAAGGTATATTTACAGCCTAAGTTTGCGGAAGTTTATCCTACAATGAGCAGTGAGGAAGGCAAGACTGCATTATGCAATTATGTACAGCAGCTCGAAAGTCTATCTGAACACGAACTAGGTTTAAGACTTTTAGCTGCCTTCAAGGAATATAAACTAAGTGATTACTCTATCCTTAGAAAAGTTTCAGATATCATTAAAAATCTTGAGCGGCAAGACTTATTAGATTTAAAGGGGTTAAAAGTTAGAATTTTTGCTGAGAAGGCTGTCTTTGAAGACTTAGGAAAAATCATAAATATTCCTATAGAGGAAAGGAATACAGATACATTTTCTAGAATCCTTCAATATATTGCGCTAGGAGAAAAGCATGAATCATCTTATCCCAAATTTCAGGAATTAGCCCATCTCCTTGAGAAATGGAATGAGAATTATGATGCGATTCAATCAATACGTAGTCAATATCCATCAAAATATTATAAAAAAGTGAAAACCTTCTTACAGACTTTTCCAGGAGTAGATTTATATGATAAGTACAAAAGTTACTTCAAAGAAGAATGACCCCTTCCGCCGTCATGCTCGAAAAGCGATCGCCTCTCTATAACTAAGGCACCCGCCCTGCCAACCCGAAGTCAGTTTAGTCGTAATGCCGATGAGTAGCTTATGGCGGTGGTTTTACGGACTGTGATCGCCATTCTCCTGCCGAGCTATTGCAGCAGTGCGATCGTGGTCCATCGCTTTGCCTTGGTAGGGCGATCGCCTGTAAGCCACCATACCTGTTTAGGCTGGAGAATTGCCTGAGCGTACCCTCACAGAGAACTGTAGAACTGTTGTAAGGGCAGTTGCTGTGCAAGCGTAACTGAGATTGAGCAGTGCAACTCTATATGATTAAGAACGCATCTTTGGCTGCTTAACTCAAAGCTGTAATAGGGTACAGAGGTTTAGTATGTCACAATTTCATCAACGAACCATCGGTCTACTGGGTACTGAAAGTTTTCAGCAAAAGCGACCTGTCGATAAGCTTCTTGAGTGGGCAAAGAAGAACGCAATTAGACTCCCTGCATCCTATTTAGAATGGGCTACGTTCGATGATGGTAGCCTGCTTCAAAGATATAGCAATGAGGATAGATTTTGGTTCAATGAACCGGAAATCGTCGAGATTCCAGGCGGGGTAAAGGCAGGGTCATTTCATTCTAAAGAGAGACTTGATTAACTTAAAGCCTTGCCCTGCCCTGCGTTGAGCTTGTGCCATATTATCAAAGTCATGGTCACGATATAAATTGAGCGCCAAATTACGGCCTAGTGCAAAAATGTTCG
>JBGSVR010000708.1:0-1862 GCA_041752855.1 Thermosynechococcaceae cyanobacterium | reverse complement strand
GATTTCCCAGTTCATGAAGAAGCGCAAGGAGAACGCAGGCGCAGGTTTCCAAGATGCGATGCTGAAGCTGCTGCGGACGCTGCCAACGGTACTGAAATACCTGCCGATGGATAAGGCACGGGATGCTCGTAACTTTATGCTGAGCTTTCAGTATTGGCTGGGTGGCTCCCCCGAAAACCTCGAAAATTTCTTGCTGATGCTGGCCGATAAGTACGTCTTCAAAGACGACGGCATCCGCAAGCACTCCAACGGCGACGCGACGCTTGCCTACCAAGAACCCGTCACCTATCCCGACATGGGTATCTGGCATCCCCTCGCCCCCGAAATGTTTGAAGACGTGCGGGAATACCTGAACTGGTTCAGCTCCCGTCGCGATATTGATGATGACCTCAAAGATCCTCTCGCGCCTACAATCGGCATCATTCTTCAGCGTACCCACCTCGTTACAGGGGATGATGCTCACTATGTGGCAATGGTGCAGGAACTAGAATCTCAAGGCGCACGGGTCATTCCTGTGTTTGCAGGCGGTCTAGATTTCTCCAAACCTGTAGAAGCCTTCTTTTTTGACCCCGCCAAGGGCAACGGCAACGAAGTCCCTATTATTGATGCAGCCGTCTCTTTGACTGGGTTTGCGATGGTGGGTGGCCCTGCACGGCAAGATCACCCCAAAGCGATCGAAACCCTTAAAAAGCTAAACCGTCCCTATATGGTGGCGCTGCCGCTGGTGTTCCAAACCACGGAGGAATGGGAAAACAGCGATTTGGGGTTGCACCCGATTCAGGTGGCGCTTCAGATTGCGATTCCTGAGTTGGATGGAGCCATTGAGCCGATCATTCTCTCCGGTCGAGATGGCAATACGGGCAAATCGATCGCCCTCCAAGACCGCATTGAAACCGTCGCACAGCGCGCTATCAAGTGGGCGAGCCTACGCCGCAAACCGAAAATTGAAAAGAAAGTCGCTATTACCGTCTTTAGCTTCCCGCCGGATAAGGGCAACATTGGGACTGCCGCCTACCTAGACGTATTTGGCTCGATCTACAAGGTGCTTGAAGCCCTGAAGCGCAATGGCTATGACTTGGGGGATCTACCTGAAAACGCTGAAGTGCTGATGCAGGATATCCTTCACGATGCCCAAGCGCAGTACAACAGCCCTGAGCTAAACATTGCCTACCGGATGCCCATACGGGAATACGAGGCACTCACCCCCTACTCCAAACGCCTGGAAGAAAACTGGGGACCACCCCCAGGACAGCTCAACACCGACGGGCAAAATATGCTGGTGTTTGGGAAACACTACGGCAATGTGTTCATTGGCGTACAGCCTACCTTTGGCTACGAAGGCGACCCCATGCGGCTGCTGTTCTCGCGCTCAGCTAGCCCTCACCACGGCTTTGCAGCTTACTACACCTACCTCAATCAGGTCTGGGGCGCAGATGCGGTGCTTCACTTCGGTACCCACGGCTCTTTGGAGTTTATGCCTGGCAAGCAAATGGGCATGTCTGGCGACTGCTACCCTGACAACCTCATTGGCAATATCCCCAACCTTTACTATTACGCCGCCAATAACCCTTCTGAAGCGACGATCGCCAAACGCCGCAGCTATGCCAATACCATTAGCTATCTCACGCCGCCTGCTGAAAATGCGGGTTTATATAAAGGCTTAAAAGAGCTGGGCGAACTGATTGCGTCTTACCAAACCCTTAAAGACAGTGGACGAGGAACGGCGATCGCCAATTCCATCATTGACCAAGCCCGCATCGTCAATCTTGACAAAGACATCGACCTGCCCGAAATTGATGCAAAAGAAATGACCGCTGAGGAGCGCGACAACCTCGTCGGTAAGGTCTACATCAAGATCATGG
>JBGSVR010000707.1:0-3347 GCA_041752855.1 Thermosynechococcaceae cyanobacterium | reverse complement strand
GGATTTTGCTGGGTTTCAGACAGCTATCTCCAACTGTATTGAGAATGCTCACATTACCCATAAAAAAGAACTAAAATCGTTACTCACTCTACGTTTTCAGTCTCTTCAGAAAGCTCAGTTAATGACCGTTTGAAGTATAGTGCGCGAAGGGAAGTATGACATGATGTAGGGGCGGATACTTCGCTTGAGTTGGAAGATGATTTTGAGTGATTCGTTATGGGGCATGGGTTTCGTGCCTCAACCGGGACTGTAAATTAGTAAATCCATACTGTAGGCGATCGCCCTTTTGCGTTCGCTGACTTCAGCACCTAGATCTTTACCAAATTCTTTAGAGGGGGGTAACAGAACTCATATTGGCTTATCAATGGTAATTTTTGCCCATCCTGTTCATTCTATCAACGCAACAATGCCTCAGCCAAAATGCTTTTAAGCTGATCCCGTAACATAGCTGCCTCCAATTCCGTCTCCTCCAGCTTCTCTAACAGCTCTACCGGATCGCCGTGGTCATCCGCCACTGTGTGAGGGTTCTTAAAATCTAGATTGTAATTGCGCCCCTTAATGTCCTCCAAGCTTACCCGCCAAGCCTTGTTGTCTTATTGACAGCAAAAACAACCTTCAGAAGTTGTTTAGAACTCCTAAAAGCCTTGCTGTGTAGGTTATCCAGCCAAAGCTCCTGATGTGACTCGAACACACGACTTCTTCATTACGAGTGAAGCGCTCTACCAACTGAGCTACAGGAGCATATTATGAGAATCTTTTGGTAAAAATCCCCTTTACAATCATATCAGTTGAGCGATGAAATTCAAGTGCTAAGCTGGTGCAGACTGCCTAGGTCGAGCAAAAATCATTCGGCCTGCGGAGGTTTGCAGCGCACTGGTGACAACAACAGGCAATTCATCCCCAATGTAGTTGCCGCCTTCTTCTACCACAACCATTGTGCCGTCTGTAAGATAACCCACACCCTGTTCAGGTTCTTTGCCTTCTTTGAGAATCTTGAGTTCTAGGCTATCTCCTGGTAAGTAGACAGGTCGAAGGGACTGAGCCAGATCGTTAACGTTCAGTACCTGCACCTTTTGAAGGCTTGCTACCTTATTAAGGTTGTAGTCTGTGGTGATAAGGCTACCGTTGATGTCTTGCGCCAGACGCACCAGCTTTGCATCTACGGTGGCAACATCTTCATAGTCAGCAGGATTGATGACCATGCGCTGCGGATGGTTTTCTTGAAGACGATTGAGAATGTCTAATCCTCGGCGACCCCGAGTGCGCTTTTGGTCATTGGAAGAATCGGCAATTTTCTGGAGTTCTTGAAGCACAAACTGCGGTACCAGAATTTGTCCTTCTAAAAAGCCTGTGTCGATTAACTCCTGCACTCGACCGTCAATAATGCAGCTTGTGTCTAAAATTTTGGCAGGGGCTGGCTTAAGGGTGCCCTCGGCTAAGAGCGCCGTTTCTAAAGAATTGGGGTTAATCAGCCGCAGCAGGGTGCGTCCGTGGGTATCGGCTAAAGAAAGACCAGAGTAAGAAAAAATTAAGCTGCCAAAGAGCGCGGTAATGGGCTTTAGAAACGATAGCTCTGAGGGAATGGGCAGTAAAAAAATAGGTGCCAGCATGAGATTGGCAATAACAAGCCCCAGCACCAAGCCCACGGCTCGACTGATTAAAACATCGGTCGGCAGCTTTTTAACCCCGCGCTCTAGACGGCGATAGGCGGTTTGTACGACGAGTCCAACCCCTACGCCGATGAGGCTGCCAAACCCCAGCGTGACCCAGCGCAGCCCCTCAATGTTGGCAACCTGCGCCAAGATATCAAACGGAAGTAGTTCGACGCTTTGGTATCCGACCGTTGCGCCGACTAGAATAAGAGTCAGGATGATGATGGCGTCAATCATTGCTGGGTGCGCTCTGAGGTGGAGTGATGCCCTGAAGCAAAGATTGAATTCCTTTGCAGGTGAGCGGGGTTAGATTAGCGGTAGAAATCATGCCATCTATTATACGTTCTTGGTTTCAGACACTTAGTGCAGGGAATACCGTACTAGTGAATAAGAATTGTCACAGTATCAATATTTATGGTCGTTACTTTCTCAGAAATTGACGCTCGATTCTCCTTTTCTGAAAATTGGGATGCACCAACCGCAGCCTATGTTCACATTCCGTTTTGTCGGCGGCGGTGCTTTTACTGCGATTTTCCGGTGTCTGTGGTGGGCGATCGCCTACGCGGTGAAACCTCTCTTAGCATTCAGCAGTATGTGAGCTGGCTCTGCCAAGAAATCAATGTCACCCCGACTCAATGCTTCCCGCTCAAAACCATTTTCTTTGGTGGCGGCACCCCATCACTGCTTGCAGCCAATCAGGTGCATCAAATTATAGAAACGTTAACACAGCACTTTGGCTTAGCGGAATCGTCTGAAATTTCGATGGAAATGGATCCAGGAACTTTTACGCTGGCGCAAGCGGAGGGCTATCGCCAAGCGGGGGTAAATCGTGTGAGCTTGGGTTCTCAGGCATTCCAGGATGAACTGCTGAGTGACTGCGGACGCACCCATCGCGTAAAGGATATTTATGAGGCGGTTGATTTATTGCGGCAGGCGGGGTATGCCAACCTGAGTCTAGATTTGATTTCTGGGTTGCCGAACCAAACTTTAGCGAATTGGGAAGCGTCGTTAGAGGCTGCGATCGCCCTCTCTCCCCAGCATCTCTCGGCCTATGACCTTGTATTAGAACCTGGGACAGTCTTTGGCAAGCGGTTTGAGCCAGGGGAAGGGCTGTTACCGACCGATGATTTGACGGCAAAAATGTATCGAGTGGCATCCCAAACCCTTCAGGCGGCGGGGTATGGACACTATGAAATCTCTAACTATGCTCAGCCTGGGTTTGAATGCCGTCACAATATGACGTATTGGCGCAATGCATCCTATTACGGGTTTGGGATGGGGGCTGCCAGCTATGTCAAAGGACAGCGCTTTAGTCGCCCTCGCACTAGAGAAACCTATCGGCAATGGTTAGATACCTATGTTGAGCAAGGCGGAGCGCTTGAGAAGGCTGTTCTTTCTATAGAAGATCACCTCTTTGAAACGTTTATGGTGGGGCTTCGGCGCACCCAAGGGGTTAATCTAAAAGACTTAGCGCAGCGTTTTGGGACTCACTGGGTAGCGCCTATGTGCGAAGCTTTGCAACCCTATCAAGAGAAAGGATGGGTGATACTGAGGCCGGAGGGAACGCTGCGGCTCAGCGATCCTGAAGGATTTTTGTTTTCAAATACGGTTTTGGTGGCGTTATGGGAAGCCCTTTCTATACAGGCTTTGGGATAGGTCAAAATGGCGATGTGTCAACAAGCCAGGAGGGTTGTT
>JBGSVR010000706.1:0-11913 GCA_041752855.1 Thermosynechococcaceae cyanobacterium | reverse complement strand
AGGTTTTGATGTACTGCAAATTCACGCGGGGTATCATAATGGCGCGTACCGTAAGGTTGCTTAGCTCGACTGCGCCATAGATAATGCGCTGCTCCTGCATCCCTACCGTGCCGCCCAGCCGCGCCGCATTCACCAAAGCCTTAATTTCTTCCACATTAATAGCGGCTTCTTCTTCTCCTGGTGGGCTACCCAGGAGCTTTAACACCAGCGTCGTCACAAAGCTCAAAAACCTAACCGCCGGAGAGGTCAGCCGCTGAAGCCAAGAAATTGGCTCGACGGTTAGCAGGGCGATCTCCTCGGCATGTTTGAGCGCCAATCGTTTGGGCACCAGCTCCCCAAAAATTAAGCTCACAAAGGCAATGCCAATTGTGACCAAAATAAGGCTAGTGGAGTTAGCCGCTTGCCCGATAAGGGGCTTCAGTAGACCGACCAAGGGAGTGGCAAGCTGAGAAGCCGCCGTAGCAGACGTAAAAAAGCTTGAGAGGGTAATGCCTACCTGAATGGTGGCTAAAAACTGAGTGCTGTCGCGGGTAATTTTTTCGACGAGGCGGGCGCGGCGATCGCCCGGTTCTGGCACCCGCTCAAGTTCTTCCATAAATAGCCCCGCAATGGTGGCAGCATCCTCTCGCGGTAGGCGAACGTGCATTTCATTATTGACCACCGAAAGACTGGCGCGGATCTTAAAAATGCCGCTAAACTCATCCACCCGATGAAACTCGCGCTCCTCTTCTGCGTCATACTCATCGCGGATTTCGCCTACAATTTCTTCTAAAACGTCCTCTAGCGTCACTAGCCCCGCCGTGCCGCCAAACTCATCGGTCACAATCACCAAATGGAGGCGGCTCTGCTGCATTTCTCGCAGCAGGTCAGCCACAGGCTTCGATTCCGGCACAAACCGAACCGGACGCATCAGTTCTTGGATCGTGACAGGCGTTTTATCTTCAGAGGACTGGGCGCGAATCAGGTCTTTAGCGTGCAGTACGCCCACAATATGGTCTAGATCCTCTTCGCAGACAGGCAAGCGCGTATGAGCTGTTTCCGCTGCCATTCGATAGGCTTCTTCAATGGTCGCGGAGGTTTTGATGTACTGCAAATTAACGCGGGGTATCATAATGGCGCGTACCGTGAGGTTGCTTAGCTCGACTGCGCCATAGATAATGCGCTGCTCCTGCATCCCAACCGTGCCCCCCAGCCGCGCCGCATTTACCAAAGCCTTAATTTCTTCGACGTTGATAGCAGCATCTTCTTCTCCGGGTGGGCTGCCCAACAGCCTTAAAACCACCGTCGTAACAAAGCTCAAAAACCTAACCGCTGGAGAGGTGAGCCGCTGAAGCCAAGAAATTGGCTCTACCGTCAGCAGGGCGATCGCCTCGGCATGTTTGAGCGCCAGCCGCTTGGGTACCAGCTCTCCAAAAATCAGGCTCACAAAGGCAATGCCAATGGTGACCAAAATGAGGCTCGTAGAGTTGGCGGCTTCGCCCATGTAGGGCTTAAGCAAACCTACTAAAGGGACAGCAAGCTGAGATGCGGCAGTGGCAGAGGTAAAGAAGCTAGAGAGGGTAATGCCCACCTGAATAGTGGCTAAAAACTGAGTGCTATCGCGGGTAATTCTTTCAATCAGACGGGCGCGGCGATCGCCCTGCTCTGCCAGGGTACGAAGTCGGGTTTCGTTGGCTGTCACCACTGAGATTTCTGCCGCCGCAAAAAAGGCATTCACCAGCAGCAGAAAAACAATGATTAAAAGCTGAAGCGTAATATTCATGAATAGCCAAGAAAAGGATCAAATCCCACGCTCAAGGACGTTGATTGCGTTGGGCTAGAGAAACGGATCTACTTTGTGGTGATTGTCTCACAGCACAGCCTTATCCCCAAAGTTTTGAGCGGTATCAACGGGCTGCGATCGCGTCCATTGCTCACCCATAACCTGGGTATGCACCTGCCACGCCTCATCCGTTGCAGGGAAGTCTAGGCGATAGTGTCCCCCCCGACTTTCAGTCCGAAACAATGCGCTTTTTAAGATTAAGTCGGCATTATCGAGTAAATTTTGGGTTTCAGCCCAGCGCCGAATTCGTGTTCTAGCCGCAGGGTCAGGCAGCGGCAAAGAAACGCCAAGCGGTAAGGTTGTCAAAACTTGGGTGAGCTTTAGACCGTGAAGCTGCTGTCGCCAGTGGTTGACTTGGGCGATCGCCACCTCTAGCCGACCTGCATCTCGGCAAATCCCCGCGTGGCTCCACATCCACACCGGAATCGCCTGATGGATTTGGTCAATGATTTCTGCTTCTGTATCCCACTCTATTTGGGTCCAGTGGTGAGGGTCAAAGGAGATTTCTTCTGCCACCTCAGTGAGCGGCAGCGGTTCCAGCGTCGCAAACTGTGCCCCAAACACCAAACATTCTAAAAGTGAATTGCTGGCAAGCCGATTGGCACCATGCACCCCCGTACTCGTCACTTCTCCCACCGCATACAGTCCAGGAATCGTAGTCTGACCATCCAGCCCCGTCACAATACCGCCCATCCAATAGTGAGCCGCAGGCGCAACCGGAATGGGCTGCGAAAACACATCAATGCCCCACTTTTTACAAACTTGAATAATTTTAGGGAAGCGGCGCTGTATCCGCTCTGGTTCAATGGATCGCAGATCCAGCCAAACATTGTCCGGCACGGCACCTTCAGAAGTTTTGCCCATTTTTTGCAGGTGCATAAAAATAGAACGACTCACCACATCCCGTGGCGCTAGTTCTCCCAGGGGGTGGTAGTCAAACATAAAGCGGTGCTGCTCGGCATCTATCAAATGAGCGCCTTCGCCTCGCACCGCTTCAGAAATCAAAAACCGAGGTGCGCCCTCAACCGTTAGCGCAGTGGGGTGAAACTGGAAAAACTCTAAATCGCGGAGGACTGCGCCAGAACGCCAGGCGATCGCCACACCATCCCCCGTACTCAACGCCGGATTCGTCGTCTGAGCATAAACCTGACCACCACCACCCGTCGCCAGAATCACCCTCGGTGCCCTCAGCCAAGTCACCCCCCCTGCCGTCATCGCGCAGATACCCTGACAGGTTTTAGTGTGCGGATCTATCCACAGCTCCAACGTAAACGCATCAGAAAAAATCTTGATATTCTCACGCTGCAAAACCTGATGAGTGAGCGTCTGAATTAGCGCCTTCCCCGTCGTATCTGCCGAGTGCAGCACCCGTGGTCGAGAGTGCGCCGCCTCTAACGTAAACGCCAAGCCATCGGCACTGCGGTCAAAAGCAATGCCCATTTCAAGCAAAACCTTCACCTGAGCCGGAGCCTGCTCCACCAAAAACTGAACCGCCGCAGGTTCACACAGCCCCGCCCCCGCCATCAGCGTATCTTGAGCATGAAGATCAGGGGAATCATCAGAATCTAGTGCCGCCGCAATGCCCCCCTGCGCCCAGCCACTCGCAGACAAAGACAGCGCTTCTTTGCTAATTAAACCAACGCTCAAATTTTGAGGGATCGAGAGTGCCGCATACAGCCCAGCCGCACCTCCCCCCACAATCAAGACATCAAAACAACTCGCTTTAGGATCAGGTAGGGAGGGTTGCAAAGTCCCGTCAAACTCCGATGGGTTGGAGAGTATCTTAGCGCAGTCCCACCTTCTTTAAGAAATGAGGATACATAAATTGAGTGGCAGCCGCACAATGCACGGCTGCCACTTAAGAGAATTCAAAACTAAACCAAGAAACTATCTATAAACGCCGTTGTTATAGCGATCATCGCCACTCACTAGCGCCGTTTCAACAGAGGTGACGGTAAATTTATCAAAGTTTGCCTGTAGAGTCGTCTTTTGACGATCTGACAGCCCTTCAATATCTAAAACATCTTCTACTGAATCGTAAGGCGCATTTTTGATTACAAGACGCGCTAGGGTTGGGTAAAGTCCCTGATATTGTGCAAAAGCGTTGATATTGGCGTTGTTTAAGTCTATTTTTTGACCAAACTCACTGCCCAGCTTAGAGTCTGCCGCATTGCTAACCGCTTCTACAGCAAACGTCATTGAGTGCGGCACGCCACCGTTGAGAATCGCTGCGTTGACAGGGCCAAACCAGCTAACAATGCCCAGACAAGCCACAACCAAGGCACTTAAAAAACCACTACGTCGAACAAAGGACTTCATTTCCTAAACTCCCTCCCTGTCTTAACAACAAGATCTTAGAATGATAAACACAGCTCTTACTAGAGCGTATCACCGTAGCGCGTCTCTTCTATCATGTTTCTGCTGCTCACCTAGTTCAGCAATATGCGTTAAAGCCTGAGGTTTGACCGTTGTGTCAAACCTGTTATGTAAAAGTTAACGTCTCGCTCTTAATTAACAAGACTCACACGCTATTTTGCATTGGGTCGAGAAGCATAACGCTGACTCCCGTTATTTTTTAACTTTTTGATAAATTATTCTTAACCCAATCCAAGCGATGTATCCGCTAATTTAGAGTCTTAAATGTGTTAGCACTAGACAGTCTTAAATTCTAAAAACAGCCAAGGAGTGTATGTCTCAAGTTCTGGATATATTTATACAAGGGGGACCAATCATGTATCCCCTCCTTGGCTTATCGGTGGCAACATTTGCCTGCGCTTTAGAGCGGGCGTGGTTTTGGATTCGTCTCCTGAGTCACGAGAAGCAAATTGTCCGTGACGTTTTAAGAGCCGCTCAGCACGATTTAAATGAAGCTGCAACCATCGCAAGCTACGCTAAAGCCTCACCCATAGGGCGCTTTTTAATGTCGCCACTCTTACTGAATCATCCTACAACCGAAACCTTTCACCTTGCATTAGAAGCCTCCGCAGACAAAGAGTTTGTCAAAATGCGTAAGGGCGATAAGCTCTTTGAAACCGTCGTTGCCCTTGCGCCTCTCCTAGGTCTTTTGGGAACTGTGACAGGACTCATTATTACCTTTAACAACCTTCAGATTGGAGGAGGTGGAGGAGGCTCCTCAGAATCAGCATCCAAAGCGGCGGCTGGAATTGGAGAAGCATTAATTACAACTGCCGGAGGGATGTTGGTCGCGATTATTGCGCTCGTTTTCTTTCGGATTTTTGTTTCGCTTCAGGCACAGCAAATGGACTACTTTACGGAAGTGGGGAATGAATTAGAGCTAATCTACCGTCAGGTTTGGTGTGAACTTAAAACCTATCAAGGTGGGCCAGATTCCATCGTAAATCCCTCATCAGCCCAGGCATCCCCAGCCTCAAGAATAGATCGTCCCTCTTTAGTAGATGTTCACTAAAGTAAAGCAGCACCACAATTCCTAAGATTTGTTCTGTGCTTTGCTCAAAATTTTAATCCTTCGTACTTGAGGTTTGCAGTGGGTTATAGCCGAAGAAACCAGCCCGCACCAATGTTAGAAGTCAATCTGATTCCAATGATGGATGTGATGATGATGGCTGTTTTGACGTTTTTTATCGTCGTTTCCATGACTCTCTCAACGGGTCAAAATGTCGTTGGTGTCAATTTGCCGAGGACAGATAAGGGTGCTAAGCCTTCCGCTCAAGATGCTAAGGCACCCGATCCGTTGATGGTTGGAATGAATAAGCAGGGACAAATCATGCTCAAAAATAAGCCCGTGGAAAGTTCTCAGTTAGAGGCTGAGCTTCAGGCTTATTTTAAGAAGTCTCCTGAGGGCGTTGTCGTGTTACAGGCTGATAAAACCTTGCCCTACGAAAAGCTAGCAAAGGTTTTGGGTCAAGTTCGAGATATTGGCGGCGATCGCGTGGCTTTAGCCGTAGATGCTCAATAACAGCCCCTATAAAACCTCACGCTGAGAAGCAAGACTACAGGAGCGAAGCCACTGACGGTCTACCTCGGTGTCACACAGCCAGTGATGAATGATATCACCCCATTTAGCGGTTAACTGAAGCCTTTGCCAAGTTTCACAAGAAGCACCCGAAAGACGTGCGTATAGTTCAGGTGAAGACAGCAGTCTTTCAATACTCTCAGACAGTGCGATCGCATTTCCCGCAGGAAAAATTAGCGCATTCACGTCATGAACCAGCGTATCTAAAAACATAGGGTGATCTGAAACCACCAGAGGCGTTCGAGAGCAAAGCGCCTCATAAATGGTCATCGGAAACCCCTCGGGATATTCATGGCGACTTGGAACTAAAACCAGATCGGCATCCCTCATCAAAGCAATTATCTCGCCATTTGGGACTGAGCCTAAAAAGCTCACGCACCCTGATATATTCAGCTCATGGCTCTTTCTGATAAATAGCGCTATGTCTCCTAACCCTGCTGCTTTTAGCTCAACAGGAAATCCTCTGTGCGTAAGCGTAGCAATCGCCGTCAATATATCGTCAAAGCCCTTGTTAAATTGAATCCCTCCCACATAAACTAACGTCCAAAGATTTTGGCTCGTTGGCAATTTTTTAACAGGAAGTAAGTGAGGTGAAACAGGGTGAGGCCAGTCCCAAGGAATAACTTTTTTAGCATCAACTCCAATCTTATTTAAAGACTTAGACGCTGTTATACCGTGATTTCCAACCCAGTCAACCTGTTTATGATTCAAGAGTTGACTCAGTTGATAATTTTGAACCATCGTTTTGAATCTCGGCAGGCCAAAGGAGTCTGCCAGCGTCAACAATATTTTAAGCTTATGCTGAATAGACCAGCGAATTACCCCTCTCAGTGGTGCCCGAATCACAATATGGGTGGGTTGATAAGTTTCAAGAAGCTGAAGAAGGAAAGGCATATGAATCTTATCCTTAAAACCAGCCCCAATGGCTCGAACGCCATTCTCAAGCACTTCATCGTAATATTCTTCGGTCATGCAGCAAAGCGTGGCAACCTCATCAACGACATTAATAGCTTCAGCCACGACGTTAACAGAATATTTTTGTGCATAATACGTTTCGTCACCGCCTTCAGAAAAACGCTTTACGGCTTCACGATAATCACCAGCAAATTGTACAAACAATAAACGCTTTTTCATATATGTTATTTGGCAAAAGATTAAGCCAAAAAATTTAAGCTTTAAATAGCTTTAAAAAAGCTATTTAAAGTCTCTGGATACTCAAAGAGAGTTTGGCGAAACGGCATCTACTGCCCACAAAAACAGATCGCTCATTTGCGGATATTTCAGTTCTCGAGAAGACTTCAGCCCCAAACGATATGCAATGAGCTTTAGCCATCCTTTCGGAAACGGTAAACCCCATACCGCTAATCGACACTGGCGCGTCATTAACGCTAAGGTCAGAGGCTTATAGTCTTGGGCAAACTTTGTTAGATCGGGGGGTAGCGTTTCATTCAGTTCAACCTCTAAAAATCGCAGGAGTCTTCCTAAAAAAGTCCAGTTTTCTGCATCTGGCATGAGCTGCTTTAAGAGATTCCAGTCAATGAGATGTCCCCATTTGCGCAACAAAAACACAAAATCTATCACCCAAAACAACAGCGGCCCCGTTTCTGACATGTGCCCTGTCATATGAACGGTTAGGTGCGTCAGCATGGCAGTAGGTTCTAACACCCGAAGAATAGGGAGTCCGGCTGTCAATGGGGTGAGCGTTTGCGTTAGCAATAGATGCTCTTTTGTTTCAAAGAGGCGAACGCGATGATGAACGTCAAACACAACGCGATTTTTGCCCATGAAGTAAACGGCGTCGGGCGTTGTCATCTGATCTTGGAGCGTAAAGCCAAGCTGATTAAATACCTCGCTCACCGTTTCTAGCTCGTGGAGGGCGATCGCCCAATCAATGTCCCCCATCATGCGAATGGCGCGGTGAGGGTAAAGCTGATCGGCAAGCACAATACCTTTCCATAAGACCGGCTGCACACCTGCTGCGTCCATTTTTTCTAAAACAGTCGCCAAGGTCTTAAAGAAGATCTCATTACGCCCTAACGAGTAAAGATACGCCTGCAATATTTTTTTTAAGGCAAACTCAGGAATACAGTCCGTTAGACCATGAACCTTAACGCCGTAGTAAACCAACGGCATCAGGCGATGTAATTCCAAATCGGTGAGTACGTCTTGCCAGTCCCCCACAGAAGCCAGCTTTAACTGCTGATGTAAAACATCGGGCAATGTCGCGTCTGAGGAGGTCAATGAAAGTTGAAGTAAAGTTCTGAGGAGCATAGACGTTTGCAATTGTGTTTGCCTATGAAGACAGGCTCTAACCCTTCACAGACAAACATTACAATGCGTAATAGAAAGCTGTGTTTTTATTATGCCCACAACTTTACATGGTGATCGAAACGTCAACCCCTAAATCGCTACTCAAAGACCCAGAACGTCTCGAATATCGCCTCAAAGAAATTCCGCCTGAACCAGGTGTCTATTTCATGCGAGATGCCAGCGACAACATTCTGTACATTGGCAAATCAAAAAAGCTGCGGTCTAGGGTGCGGTCATATTTCCGCAATCTGCAAGACCTTAGCCCCCGTATTGAGCTAATGGTGCGCCAAGTCGCCGAGATTGAGTTTATTGTCACCGATACAGAAGCAGAAGCCCTTGCCCTAGAAGCCAATCTCATCAAGCAGCATCAGCCCCACTTTAATGTGCTGCTCAAAGATGATAAAAAATACCCCTATGTCTGCATTACTTGGTCAGAGACCTATCCGCGCGTTTTTATTACCCGTAAACGACAGCTTGGTAAAAAGGCCGATCGCTATTACGGTCCCTACGTCGATACGTTTTTGCTGCGTCAAACCTTAGGCATTATTAAGCGCGTGTTTCCGCTCCGGCAGCGCCCAAAGCCCCTCTTCAAAGATCGCCCTTGTCTCAACTTTGATATTGGTCGCTGCCCTGGCGTCTGTCAAGAGCTGATCTCAACCGAGGACTACCACAAAATTATGACTAAGGTGGCAATGGTGTTCCAGGGGCGGGCAGGGGAGCTGATTGAGACGCTGACTGCCCAAATGGAGAAGGCCGCTGAGGATCTCAATTTTGAGGTGGCGGCTCGTCTGCGCGATCAAATTAACGGCCTAAAAACACTGGGTGCTGACCAAAAGGTGTCATTGCCAGACGATACCGTCTCAAGAGATGCGATCGCCCTCTCTAGCGATCACCAGTATGCCTGTGTACAGCTCTTCCAAATTCGGGCAGGGCGATTGGTGGGGCGATTGGGCTTTGTGGCAGACGCTCAATCTGGCTCGGTGGGGCAAATTTTGCAGCGCGTCTTAGAAAATCATTACGCCAGTGCCGAGCCAGTAGAATTCCCCGCTGAAATTTTGGTACAAGAAGACCTGCCCGACGCGGATATTTTGGCGGAGTATTTAAGCGATCGCAAAGGCCGTAAAGTCACAATTGTGTGCCCCCAGCGCCAGACCAAAGCCGACCTGATTGAAATGGTAGAGCGCAACGCCCAGTACGAGCTGGCTCGCGCTCAGAAAACCCGCGATCGCAACCTCAGCGCCATGGAAGACCTATCGGCCTTGCTAGACCTGCCCGACGTACCCCGCCGCATTGAGGGCTACGATATTTCCCACATTCAGGGTTCAGATGCGGTGGCTTCGAGAGTGGTTTTTGTAGAAGGAATGCCCGCCAAGCAGCACTATCGCCGCTACAAAATCCGCAACCCTAATATTAAGACAGGCCACTCCGATGACTTTGCCAGCCTTGCCGAAGTGATTGGGCGACGCTTTAGAGACTATGGGCTACACCCCGAAAAACCTCGCACAGGCGCTGAAGACTGGCCTGACGTGGTGATGATTGACGGCGGCAAAGGCCAACTTTCAAGCGTGGTGAGCGTGCTAACCGAGATGGGGCTAATGGATGAGCTGACGGTCATCAGCCTTGCCAAACAGCGGGAAGAAGTGTTTTTACCAGGAGAATCTAACCCGTTAGAAACTGAAGCCGAACAGCCAGGAGTTCAGCTTCTGCGACGGCTGCGAGACGAAGCCCATCGATTTGCCGTCAGCTTCCACCGTCAACAGCGGACTGAAAGAATGCGGCGATCGCGCCTCGACGAAATTCCTGGGCTAGGCCACCATCGCCAGAAGCAGTTGCTGGGCGTGTTTCGCTCCATCGACTACATCCGTGAGGCGACTCCAGAGCAGCTTGCGCAAGTGCCGACCATTGGGCCACGTCTTGCTCAACAGATCCATGATTATTTCCATCCCTTATAGAGCTGACGCAAAAGTCTGAGAAAAATCCCCTCCTCGGAGGGGTGCCCGTAGGGCGGGGTGGGTTCATGGCGCTACTGACTAACCCACCCCTGCCCCTCCCAAGAGAGGATTGATGAATCAGTTTATGGCAAAAACCTTTATGGAATCGAAACTTTAAGACTTGTATGTACACCATCCCTCGTAGGGTGATTTCACTAGGGTGAAACCAGCGATCGCCACGCCTCTCGAACTTGTTCTAAATCAGGCGGTAATTTCTTCAGACTTATATCTGTATATTGAACCGTGGTCTGCCAGTTGCCGAGCGTAATCGTGAAGTAATCCGCTGCCCCACTAGGAGCCGGATAGCGCAACCCACCAAACTGACCAAAATGACGAGTTTCTAATAACTTCACAAACGCCTTAACTTCTGCCTTCGGAAGCGTGCGAATCAATTCGCCTTCCGAGGGCTTTGGTGCTTTAGAGAGCGGATGCTTCACTAAGCGTCCATCTTTATACAGCCTGGTTTCTTGGGTAATACCCGCAAAGCCACCCGTCTTAATTTCTCGAAACACCACGGATCGATCAACCTTAGGCGGCAGTTGACTCACCGGAATCTGCTCAGCGGGAGGCACGATTAACCGACTTAAATGACTGCCTGCTGGGTCTAACATGATTTTTTGTCCCGTTGCGCTGGTGCGATACACCCATTCTTGGCGCTCGTGCGTTACTATCACTTCCCAGCCCCTGACCAGAGCGGCGGTACACAGTTGGTCTGGCGGTGCTAAGCCCAAACATCCATCTGACCACGTTTTAGGCTTTGCCTGAAAGAGCGTTAGCTGCTCTAGCGGTAAACCAGACTGAGCAGCAGCGGCCTGCATCACCGCGCTGCCAATCGACTCAGGAAAAGCAACATCCACGCTTTTTTGCGCAGATGTTTCCAAGGTTGGGAACTGGGCGATCGCAGGTACAGAAAGCGCCAACGTTTGGGACGCGGCAATCATCACACTTCCCCCCAACGCCATCAGCGGCATAGTAGACCAAACTCTCAACATTTTTTTATCGCTTACGCATAAAAGCCGGAACGTTTCATTCAATGTTCTAAAGACGCAGCTTTATAAGTTGAAGTTGCTTCTTTCTCGTGTTGCCCTACATTGAATTGTGACCCCACAGTACAGATGTTAATGTAGTGCAGACAGACTGGCAGCATAGAGATTCCTGACCTTTAGTGCAAGAAACCGATTGAGATTGACCACCCTAAAACCAAGGGATATAGACACGCTGGCTTTCATAGGCTTCAAAATTTGATGGATATTATCGAGTGTTATCGGCTCCTAGAACTCACCTCAGCCGCCAGTTTAGAAGATATTAAATCCTCCTATCGACGCTTAGCCCGTCGGCTTCACCCTGACGTAAACCCCAACAATACCAAAGCCCACGACCACTTCATTCGTATTACTGAAGCCTATAAAGTATTAGGCAAAATTGCCGCCGCTCGTCCCATACCCACCTCAGTTAGACCCACGCCACAAGCCAATCCAGTCCCAGACATCAAAATTTCAGTCAAAACATCCGCCCCAGCGACTCAAGTACCTCAGAACCCAACTCATTCTCAACCCGACTCTGCTGCCCCCTTCCCTCAAGACTTATCCTTTGCCGACCAAAAGCTGAAACTTGAAACCTACCGTCAGCTCGAAGATCTCATTAAGCGCAGAAGCCTACCACGGGCGATCGCCATCATTGAAGCGCTGCAAGCACGCCTCCCCAACGACCCCGAAATTCGTCAGTGGCAGGCCATTATCTACCAGCGCTGGGGTCGCCAACTCATCGAAGACCGTAAACTGACCCAGGCTCGTGCT
>JBGSVR010000705.1:0-7285 GCA_041752855.1 Thermosynechococcaceae cyanobacterium | reverse complement strand
CTATTTACCTATGGCGCAGTCATTAACACTAGCAACTTTGATGCCCCCACTGCCGAAGCCTACAAAATCACCGATTTTTCAGCCGCTTACTTTGCCACTGGAAATGTGATGATTTCTAGACAGTGGCTCCTTCAGGCAGGGTTATTTGACACGCAATTTTCTCTCTACGGCTGGGAAGACCTAGAGCTAGGCATTCGTCTCAGAAACCTGGGGTTAAAACTGGTCAAAGTTCCCGAAGCCGTCGGATATCATTGGCATCCAGCCTTTACGCTCGATCAGCTTCCGGCACTGATTGATCAAGAACTCCAGCGCGGCAAAATGGGTGCGGTTTTTTACCGAAAACATCCGACCTGGGCAGTCAAAATGATGCTACAAATGACGACGCTGCACTGGTGCTTGTGGGGTAGCCTGTCCTTAGGCGGAAAGCTTAACGAGCGCTCTCTGCGTCCAGTCATGGCTTGGCTTATTCAAAAAGGCAAGCCAGGTTTAGCCTACCAAGTTGCTCGAATTTTTCTAAACTGGTACTGCTTGCAGGGGCTTAATCAAGCGATCCGGTAGAGCGTCCACACCTTGCTAAACCATTACCTTTAGCGTAGAAAAGAGCTGACCAGCCAAAACAGGACAAAAATGACCAGTGTGGCAATAGTTTGAGAAGTAATGCCCAGAGGCGGTAGACCAAACTGTAGCAAGAGCGTACTCAATAGCCCACCTAAAACTAAAGTGCCCAGGGTGAGCAAAAAGGCGCGACCTAACCGCTGCTCTTTGCGATTGAGCCAATACATGGTGAACCCCACGCCGAGCGCCACCAAGAAGGCCAGCGAGTCTTCTGTCCGGCCTGCTGTAGGCGATTGATTGACCACCGCAATGGTTCCTAAGGCCGTAAATACGCCTGCCGAGGTCAAAACTTCGGTGCCGCTGGGTTTGTCAAGGGTATCCTGAAGCCATGCGGGGGGTTGTGTTGCCTTGGATATTGCTGCGGCTCTAGATGCTTTTTCCGCAATTTTTTCAGCAAACCGAATGCCTTCAGGTACGGTCACTTTGCCTTCTTGGCGCTTGCGCAGCCGATCCATCAAGATGGCATCGTAGGCGGTCTCAATATCTTGCCGCGCCCGTTCATCATTGGGATGGTTCTCAACGAGGCGATCGCGGGCATTCTGAATCTCTTCAAAGGAAGCATCTTCTGGCACTTCCAGCTTTGAGTAGGGATTTTGTTCGCTCATGCGCTTGTCTTCCATGGCCCTTCCAGATGATTGAGATCGTAAACTTTTCTGGCAGCCACCGCTGCGCTCAGCTTTCTTTTCTTAGTCTAACGGTTGTCGAACGAACCCAATTTTAAATCTAATGTGTTTAAGCTTCCAGAATTCAGTTCTAGCGCATAGATTTTGCGATCGCAGGTTGACTTTGAAGATAGCTTAAAAATTCCGTCAGTTCTGTATCGCTGAGGTGCTGCCGCGATCGCTTGCCGTAGGTTTGCTCTAAATAGCGACGACCTTGAGCATTGGTCCAACCTAGGCGCTTTAGCTCAACATCGGTATGGGCAATGATATCTGATAAATCGACAGGAGCTGCAATCGCGACGGTTGTATCACGACGCTCACGCTCAGAATGTCTGCTGATACCCTCTCCTCGCGGAGGATCATAGGAAGGCCGTGCGGTTGCAGCAGCTTTCGGAAATAGCATTTCTTGCCCCAAAGCCCGACCCGATAGCTGCGGTTGAGCAGGTGCAGAATCATCAGAAGAACTGCGATCAAACCACGACAACTGCTGTTGTGGCGGCGCTTGGAAGGCGCGTGCGGCCTGATCTGCCATCGCCCAATCTACTTCTACAGACGGTTGAAACGCAGCTTCCGCAAGGGGCAAAAATTCATTCGCGTAGGCAGTAGACGTGGGAAGCCTGGTTCGATTTTGGACTGTAGACCTTTCCGGCTCTGCATTAACAATTTGAGCCTGGGTTGAATAGGGGCGATCCTCAATCCCCAGCACCACTAGGGCACGAACCCGAGCCTGATCTTCGGCTTGCTCAATGCTGGCAGCTGCCGATAGACCTGTTGCCAGCGTAGACCCGCCGACTTGGATACTGGCTCGAACAATATATTTACCCTCGTGGATATTGAGCAGTTCTGAAATCAGGCTACCCATGGGATATTGGCTTCTGAACTGAGCGTACATAGCGGAAAACCTTAAGGCATTAAGCGGTCAAATATGGAGCGAAAGGTGCGGGCGTAGAGGGCACTCAAACAGATCCAGGAACATAGTTTTATCATGCCCAGCTAGTGGGGTCAACTGCGATGTGACTGACGGTCGGTCTGTAAAAGAAGGGCTAACGAGCCTTCATAACAGGCAAACTAATGGCACAATAGGCAACAGAATGCATTCACTCCCTCAGCACGATAGATCAGCAGCACTGTGGCTCAAGTTGTTTTAGAAAATCTTTGTAAAAGCTTTCCAGCGCGTCCAGGCCAAAAATCTGCGACCCCTGCACAGCCACTGCTCACGGCATCGGGCGCAATCTCCCCCGCCGCCAGTTCTCAACCCGCCTCAGGTGCAGCGCAGAGCATTTTAAAGCACGTCAACTTAACTATTGCCGATGGCGAATTTATGGTGCTGGTGGGGCCGTCTGGATGCGGCAAAAGTACCCTGCTGCGCCTGATTGCTGGCCTTGAAACGCCGACGCTGGGAAGCATTTGGGTGGGAGATCGCCACGTTAACGACCTCCCCCCAAAAGCCCGCGATATTGCCATGGTGTTTCAAAGCTATGCGCTCTACCCCCACATGACGGTCTATAACAACCTCGCCTTTGGTCTACGACGAACAGGTTCACAGACCAAGGGCAGTAGTCCTAGCTTCGCGGCGCAAATTTCTAATGCATTCACTCGAATGCTGCCTAAGGCGCTGAGTGCAAAATCTAAGCAAGAACAGGCCGTCAACCAAACCGTGCGGCGGGTGGCTCAAATGCTAGAGCTAGAACCACTGCTTGATCGCTACCCAAAACAGTTATCTGGCGGTCAAAAGCAGCGCGTTGCCCTAGGACGAGCCATGGCACGAAACCCTCAAGTTTTTTTGATGGATGAGCCACTTTCTAACCTAGACGCAAAGCTAAGGGCGCAAACCCGCGCCCAAATTGTGCAGCTTCAGCGCCAGCTTGGCACCACCACCATCTATGTCACCCACGACCAAACCGAAGCCATGACCATGGGCGATCGCATTGCCGTCCTCAACGCTGGCGAAATTCAGCAGATTGCCGCACCTTTAGAGCTGTACCAAAAACCCGCCAATCGCTTCGTCGCAGAGTTTATCGGTTCACCCCCCATGAACTTCATTGATGTAGTGGTTAAAGAAGGAACACATCTCGTCCACCCGCACTTTAACCTCACCCTCCCTCAAGCCTGGGCTTCAGTGCTTCAGCCCTACGTTGGTAAAACCGTTACCCTAGGGGTACGACCAGAACACTTCAGCGTAACCACCCGTAGCGCCCAAACCCTCCCCGTTGAGGTTGTGCTTGTTGAAGCCCTAGGGCATGAAACTTACCTCTCCTGCATCTTGGAGCATGAGGGCATAGAGACACCGTATCTTCAGGCTCGCACCTCTCCCCAGCAGGTGGTTCAACGCGGCGATCAAATTGGGTTAGCCATTAATCCTGAGCAGGTGCATATTTTTGAAGCTCAGAGTGGTGTGGCGTTACTTCCAACCTAATCTTCAGAAAAATTCCGTGGGCATTTCCCCCCCCCGCGCGTTAGGCTAGATGCAGGGAATAATTAACATTTGGTGAAGTCTATAGTGCTTTTAACGTTTCAAGCTTTGCAGTGCCCCTCAAAACGATGCTTTGTAGGCAAAAATTCTAAGCCCTATTTGGATCAAAGCGCTACATAGTTGATACACTTTTGTAAACCTAATGTCTTCTGAACGTTGGAAGCCATTGCATCTTTAGTCATTCAGCTAAAATGCAAGGCCGTAGAATGCTCCTGCTGGCATAACTCAGCGAGGATGAGACAAACAGAAGACCTAGGTTTAAAGACCGTTACGCGAGAACACCCATCTTGGGGTGGTGAAAAGACTTTGTTGTGGAGAGGGAATCTATGCTACACCGCAAGATTTATCAGCTTTATAGTGAAGGGCACGAAGTATGGGTGTTCTTACGCGACCAGCAGCGCTGGTTAGAGCGTGCCCGCATTATTGATATGGAAGGCGACCTCGTTACGCTTCGCTATGAAACTGACGAAGAGGATGAGGTGTCTTCCTGGGAAGAAATGGTTCGCCTCGAAAGTATTGGTGCGGTGACGCGAAAACTGGCATCGGTGTCTCGAGGAGAAGGGGAACCTCTGGTCTCGGATGATTGCCCTGAAGCGGAGCAAATTCCTAACCCCCACCCTGAAGCGAATCACGATTAAGGCTATAAAACGGGTTTCGGCTTCGCTCAACCCTCAAATCCCGTATTGGTGAGGGTTGAGGCTTCGACGGTGAGCGCTCACCGTCGAAGTCCGAACCGCGAAGTCGAAACCCAACCCCAGCCTATAATTTTGTTTACATTGACCTACCTATTCATAGAAATTTTTCTAACAGATTACTCTGGCGGCGGAGTGTCGCTTAGCTCAAATACAGGGCAATACCCTTCTGGGGCGACTTTACTGCCGTAGAGGCTAGAGCGTTGGTTCCAGCAGCGTTGACTGCGGTAATGTTTACAGTTGATGCAGCCTTTAAGAAGCATGTCGCTAGGGCGACGGGTCTTCATCATCAGCTCCCGTTGTGAGATACCCCGCAGCACCAGCATTTCGCCTTGCCAAGTGGCTTCAATTAGTCCGGTATCGGCAAAGCTTCGCCACCTTGGGTCTTCCATGATCTGTCGCGGTAGGATGGCGATCGCCTCCGCTGCTTGCTCCTGCACCTCTCCATTAAAAACGGCATCGACACCCGTGGGCATGACAGGCTGAATCAATCCTTCACCAATTGGGAGTTCGAGTCGGTTGCCGACTCTTGGAGAATGCAGGTGATAGCGATTGGCTAACTCTTCTAAGCTAATGAGGTCTGCCAGGTAAGCAGGACTACCGTGCATAAACACGACGTGCTGAGGCCGTAGATTATGAATTAGTTGAGTGGTGCCTGACCCATCGCAGTGTTCTGCTAGCAAAAAGGTATCAACTTGAATGGTGCCTGACTGGAGAAGAGCGTTCCAGGATGGGGCGTTGCTAGAGTCTTCGGATGCTTTAACGGAAAATAGATCGAGCAGAGAAATCGTTTCCCTAAGCCCTGAAGTTGGGAATTCACGGGGACGATGTTCCGGGATTAGAACAAGCCAAGGATGTTCGGTTTGTGCGCTGCCGCAATAGTGTTGAATATCAACCGTTTCCTCGACCAGCACGATGCAGGGATGATTGAACGGAGGCAGTTGCTGAGCATCCAACATTTGCCCTTCTTTTTGACTGAGCCGACGCACACGCGGACGAACGCGCTCATCCCAAAAAAGTGCCTGATGCTGAGCAAAATTTTGAACAGTTGGGGGCAAATTGGGCAACAGCTCTAGGTAAGCATCGCAGCCTAGGGCAATGGAATCTTCTACCCAAATGTCTAAATTTTTTCCTGTAAAGGTATGGTGGCTCCGCATTAGCATTAACAACTCTTGGGCTAAGCCTAAAGCGGGCACTGGCATTAGCACCGACTGCCCCTGTCGAATCGCCTGCATAACCCGCTCGGCAAACTGGTTTTCTTGCTGGCGACGGTGAGGATGACGCGCAGTGCCAAAACTGCCTTCTAGAATCAACACGTCTGGGGTAAGTCCGCGCAGTTCTGCAAGTGGCAGGCCGTCAACCAGGCGAGAATTAGACAGCAAAAAGTCTCCGGTATAGAGAATGGTGTAGGGGCGAACCGCTCCCTTTCCTTGAGGGGTGTAGGTTAATAGACAGGCCGCAGCCCCGGGAAGATGTCCGGCTGGGTATAGCTCAAGGGTTAACCCGGGTGCGAGTTCTGTTGGGGTACGCCACGGTAAAGGCTGACAAAAGCTGGGTACAGTCTGTCGCTCTAAAACGGACGACCAGTTGAGCGGCAGCAGATGTGCCGTCACTTCACTGACAAAAATGGGCAGTGTAGGGAAAGTGTTGTGCAGTTCTAGAAGCCCCCGCGCATGATCTGCGTGAGCATGGGAGCAGATCACAAAGTCAGCAGGGCAGGCAGGGTCGATGGGGTTGGCAGAGGTTGGCGCAAAGGGACTGGAGGCAGAGAACAGCGATCGCAGGTCATTTAGTCCACAGTCGCACAAAATCCGATAGGGTCCCATCCGCAGTAAAAAGCAGACACCTTCTTTGGCATGACCCGTGCCAAAAGGGATGCACTCTAGCTCAGTCATTAGCGCCCCTCCAAAGTGGCGGCAGCCGCAGCGTCACTTTACCTGTGCCGCTGGGCTGTGTTGCTCCATTTGCTCTATCAGTGCCTGCCAGAGGAGCTGTGTTAAAGGGCCAGGACAACTGGGCAATATAAAATCGTTAATCTGGCGCACAGGCATTAACAGCCGAACCGATGAACTTAAAAACGCCTCTTGTGCCGAGCCTAAATCTTCGGGTTGCAGCACAATCTCTTGATGTGGAATATTATGCTGGCGCAACGCCTGCATCAGAAAGGTCCGGGTAATACCTTGTAAAATGCCAACTTCTACAGGCGGCGTTTGAACCATGCCGTCTCGGACAATCCAAAGGTTGCTAGTCGTTGCTTCCGTAACTTCGCCCCGATCATTGAGCAGCAGCGCATCGTCTGCCCCCATCTGCTGCGCTTCTAGCAGCGCCAAAATGTTATTGAGATAATTCCCTGTTTTAGCAGCAGGGTCAAGCGCCTGCTTACTATTGCGCAAGCGCGCAGGAATGACCAAGTGCAGCCCCGTCTGTGACATCTCTGGCTCTGAGGGAATGCTGGAAATGACAATGAGTAGGTTCGGCTGAAGCGCTGCACTGGGCTGAAGGCTAATGGTAGATTCAGTGCCGCGACTCACGACAATCCGCACATAAGAGTCTGACCAATCTGCTTGGGCTAGGGTTTTTTCAACCTCGGCCTGAATTTCTGCATCTGTCCAAGGCACGTCCATGTACAGATATGCCGCAGATTGACGAAGGCGATCGAGGTGTTCTTTTAGGCCAAAGTGACGGCTGCGAAACGTGCGGACGACCTCATAAACACTATCTCCATACAAAAAACCTCGGTCTAAAACCGAAACTTGAGCTGTTTCTGAAATATGACCGTTGAGATTTGTGAGGAGCGGCATAGGGCTTTATATACAGATGACATTGTCAATCTACCCGAATTT
>JBGSVR010000704.1:0-4906 GCA_041752855.1 Thermosynechococcaceae cyanobacterium | reverse complement strand
AAGAAATTGCCCAGATCGACACCTGGATCAAGGCTCAGGTTGCGACGATTCCCGTAGCCTCTCGGAAGCTAGTCACAACCCATGACGCGCTGGGGTATTTTTCTAAAGCCTATAGCATTCCGGTAGAAGGCGCTTTGGGGGGCATTAGCACCGAAGAAAAACCGACGGCGAGTCGAGTGGCAGAGCTGGTCAAAATGATTCGGGCGACTAAGGTGCCAACCATTTTTGCTGAACTAACCATTAATCCTAAGCTGATTGAAACGGTTGCAAAAGATGCCAGTGTAAAAGTCTCTGACCGAGAACTGTTTGCGGATGGATTAGGAGAACCCGGAAGTGAAGGTGCAACGTACCAAAAAATGCTGATCTCTAATACTCAGGCCGTTGTGGAAGGGTTAGGTGGGAAGTATTCGGCGTTTCAAGGTAAGTAGCATCTATTGCCGAACTGCTATGGCTTCGCACTAAGAGTACGCAGAGTGCCCCCAAACCGATACACTCAAAAGTATCTTCCAACGGCGTTATTGCGGTGCCCAACGATGCAAACTTTGTCCATCATTCCCTCTCAGCGTCCTAACCTTGCACCCTTGTCTTTGCCTGAGCGCTTACTGCTTGGCCCTGGCCCCTCAAATGCAAACCCCGCTGTCCTTCAGGCGATGAGCATATCGCCGATTGGGCATCTTGACCCTGCTTTTTTAGGGCTGATGGATGAAATTCAGGCATTACTCCGCTACATTTGGCAAACCCAAAACCCGTTAACCATTGCCGTCAGCGGCACGGGCACAGCAGCAATGGAGGCGACGATCGCCAATTCTATTGAGCCAGGGGATAAGGTATTGATTGGCGTTGCGGGTTACTTCGGCAATCGTTTGGTCGATATGGCGGGTCGCTACGGCGCTGATGTGCAAACCATCACAAAGCCTTGGGGACAGGTCTTTTCTTTGGCAGAACTGCGTGCCGCAATGGAAGCCCATCGCCCTCGTATTTTGGCGTTGGTTCATGCCGAAACGTCAACCGGAGCCTGTCAGCCGATGACCGGAGTGGGCGATTTATGTCGAGAATTTGACTGTTTATTGCTTCTAGATACCGTGACTAGCTTAGGTGGCGCACCCGTCTTTTTAGATGAATGGGGCGTAGATTTGGCCTATAGCTGTAGCCAGAAAGGGTTGGGCTGCTCGCCTGGGGCTTCGCCGTTTACGATGGGCGATCGCGCCTTAGAAAAACTGCGCAATCGCCGCTCTAAAGTGGCGAACTGGTATCTTGACATGAACCTGCTAGGCAAATACTGGGGTAGCGAGCGGGTCTATCACCATACTGCCCCCGTCAATTTGTACTATGCGCTGCGCGAAGCATTGCGGCTGTTGGCGGAAGAAGGCATTGAAAATAGCTGGAAACGACATCAAGACAATGTGGAATATCTGTGGGCAGGGCTTGAAGACTTGGGGCTGAGCCTTCATGTAGATCGAGAATTCCGATTGCCCACGCTTACCACGGTCTGCATTCCTGATGGTGTGGATGGCAAGGCGCTATCTCGCAGACTTTTGGATGAATTTAATATTGAGATTGGCGGTGGCTTAGGAGAACTGGCTGGCAAAGTTTGGCGTGTGGGGCTGATGGGCTTCAATAGCCGTAGGGAGCCTGTTGACCAGCTTCTAGCAGCGCTGCGTCAACTTTTGCCAGCCCAGTAAATTGGTCTGGGCGCACGAATTCGTTAATTTGCAGTAGTCAATTTGCAGAGATAGGTCAGTTGCGACCTGCCGTTTGATAAACCATGGGAGGGCAGATTTCGCTGAAACGCCGATAGTTTGAGAGATACTTCTCTAGGCGCACAAACTGCACAATATTGAGGCTGTAGTAAATCCAGCGGCCTTCATGACGTGAGTTGACCAACTCGGCATCTTTAAGCACCTTGAGGTGAAAAGACAGTTTGGATTGATTGGTGTCTAGCGCTTCACAGAGTCCGCCTACGCAGAGTTCTTGCTGCTGAAGTAGTTCCAAAACCTTGACTCGGATTGGATCGGATAGGGCATGGAAGCCACTCGATATTTCGTTGACTGGAATTTCGTATGTCGTTGCCATTATTGGAGTTTTGAAATTTGTTCTAAAATTTAAGACTTTATAAAAATGATTTAAAAATTCAATATTCTACTCAGTTTTAGCCTAGGTTATAAATTTTGGGTAATGCGACCTAATAACTGAGCAATTAAAGGTCGATCCTGAGCCTGCGGAATCTGTTCTGAATAGTCTTTAATGTCTTGGCGAGCCTTAACTCAGCACCCTAATTGATAGTACAACACCCCGCGATCGCGCCGTTCCATATCTCAGCGCCACCCCTGGCAATTAGGTATCCTATCCACAAAATCGGGCGAAACGCTCTAAAATCAGCAGAGGGGCTGGAATGAATCGCTGTTTTATGGGGGCGTAACATCGCATGTTGATAGCAGAAATTGACCCAGTTCTTGCCTCTTTGTACAGCTCAGGTATACAGTCCATTGAATCTGGATTGTGGCAGGTTGAGACGCCTACGCATCGGCTACTGGTGCTGCTCTCTGAAGACCACTCCTGGCTCCGAATGATGATTCCGATTACGTCGGCTGCCGAGGCAGAACCGTTTTGGAAAGAACTGCTAGAACGTAATTTTGATGATACGGGTGAGGTTCGCTACGGGATTCATCAAGATGCGCTGTGGGCGGTTTTTCAGCACTCCCTCTCGTCACTGACCTCAGAAGACTTTGTGGCGGCGATCGCCCAGCTCACCAATCTTCAAGAGCGCGGACTCAATGACTGTTTTGATAAGTTTGCTGATGAGCAGGTTTCCCTCATTATCCAAGCGGCTAAACAGCAAAAAATGACGCTAGAAATGACCCTTCAAAACCTAGATCGATTTTATCAAGAAGGTGTAATGGGCGATTTAGATGCGAGTGCCGAAACCCGCGCTGCGACCCTAGAAGCTTGGCGAAACCGTCTACATCGGCTGTGGCCTACTATCGAAGCCCCACCAGGTGTTCTTTAACAAACTGCTGATTGATAGCCTCAGACACCTTCTTATACTCAGGAGTTTTGGACATGGACGTAAAAGCGGCGATCGCCCTAGAAGCAGGCCAGCCCCTTGTGGTTGAGACAGTTCAGCTCGAAGGCCCCAAGACAGGGGAAGTGCTGATTGAGATTAAGGCTACGGGCGTTTGTCATACCGATGCCTTTACGCTCTCTGGCGCAGATCCAGAGGGTTTATTCCCCACTATCTTGGGGCATGAGGGCGCTGGGGTTGTGGTTGAAGTAGGGCCAGAGGTGAAGTCTCTCAATGTTGGCGATCATGTCATTCCGCTGTATACCCCAGAATGTCGCTGCTGTGAGTATTGTCTGAGTGGTAAAACGAATCTTTGTCAGGCGATTCGAGGCACTCAGGGGAAAGGCTTAATGCCCGACGGCACCAGTCGTTTTTCTTATGGCGGCAAAATGCTGCATCACTATATGGGCACTTCTACCTTTGCAAACTATACGGTTTTACCCGAAATCGCCGTTGCTAAAATCCGTGAGGATGCCCCCTTTGATAAGGTGTGCCTGATTGGCTGCGGTGTGACCACAGGCATTGGTGCGGTCATTCACACCGCCAAGGTAGAGCCAGGGGCAAATGTGGTGGTGTTTGGGCTGGGCGGCATTGGGCTAAACATCATACAGGCCGCGCGGATGGTGGGTGCAAATATGATTGTGGGGGTGGACCTTAACCCTGCTAAAAAAGCCCTTGCCCAACAGTTTGGCATGACTCACTTTGTTAACCCAAAAGAAGTTGAAGGGGATTTGGTGCCCTACCTAGTGGACTTAACCAAGGGTGGCGCGGACTATAGCTTTGAGTGCATTGGTAATGTGAATGTGATGCGTCAGGCGTTAGAGTGCTGTCACAAGGGCTGGGGCGTGAGCATCATTGTAGGCGTGGCTGGGGCAGGCCAAGAAATTAGCACTCGTCCGTTTCAGTTGGTGACGGGTCGCGTATGGAAGGGGACGGCCTTTGGTGGGGCAAAGGGACGCACGGATGTGCCTAAAATTGTGGACTGGTACATGAACGGCAAAATTGATATTGATTCTTTAGTCACCCACACCATGCCCCTCGATCGCATTAATGAAGCGTTTGATCTTATGCACGAGGGTAAGTCCATTCGCAGCGTTGTGACGTTCCCATAATATTAAGGCGCTAGATTAAGCTTAAATTCACTCAAGGACTGAAAAACAGGTTAGTAAGGCATGGATAAAACCGCGCGGAAGATAGTTCAGTTTATTGCTTTAGCTGGAGTCGTTGCCGTCGGCATCTGGTTGATCCGAACCTATGGCTTTGACGTTGAGACACTGCGCTTAAAGGTCAAGTCTTTAGGGGTTTTGGCTCCGCTGGTTTTCTTTGGGCTGCGCTTTATTAGCGTTGTAATTCCGGTGATCCCAGGCACTGCGTTTGCCTTTGCTTCAGGGCTAACCTTAGGTTTAAGTGAGGGGCTACTCGTCATTGTGCTAGCGGATCTCTGCTCGTGCAGCCTCAGCTTTTATCTGTCTCGGCGCTACGGTCGAGCATTGGTCGGAAAACTGATTGGGCAACGCTTTATGGATCGAGTGAATCGGTTAAGTCAGCAGCATCTAGAGCAGAATTTCCCGCTGTTAACGGCCTTTTTGATGACGGGCTTTTTTGATTTTGTGAGCTACGGCGTAGGACTAACCAAGACTTCTTGGCCTCGGTTTTTGGCAGCGCTCTGTATCAGCATTCCTATCGCCCATACCCCAGCAGTGATTGTGGGCGCAAATCTTTTAGAAAAACGTCAAAGCTATTGGTTGCTAGGAATCGCCTTATTAATTGCTTTTGGGGTTGCGTTAATTACGGGAATCCTTCAGCGCAAAGGAGCGACTTCTGAAGAGCGATCGCCCTAGAATC
>JBGSVR010000703.1:0-5174 GCA_041752855.1 Thermosynechococcaceae cyanobacterium | reverse complement strand
CCCCAAATTTTATGCAAGAGCACCACTTCTGCGGTGATGGTGACGTTAGACTCCAGATCTGCCCACCAGTATCCTTCGGGGAATTGACGACCCAGAAGGTGGTTTTGACTGGCGGCGATCGCCTCATCTAAGCGGTCTTCTGCGATCTTCAGCGGCTCTTGCACTTGCATGATTGGATTGAGTTTGTTTTTAATTTTGATGAAAATCTATAGCTCTAGTTCCCGTAGGTCATCCTATCAAAGGCGCTGGCGCATTCGCATAGAATCATAGGTCTGTAGGCAATAAATTTTGGGCAAGCACTTCTTTGATAAACGCAATGGCTTTGGAAGAGAGCCTTAATGCATCCTCCGCTTCCATTTTGTCAGGTTCTACCTGATCGCTGGGATATCGAAACTGTGTAGCATAGGGGGTCAATATTTCTGCTGCATCCAATAGAGATTCAAAACGCTCATCAAATTCCATGCACAGTCTGACTAACACAGTCAAATCATGAGTCTTCTTAAAAAGAACATCATGATGCGTCAGGTAAGCTTTGAGTCCCTTTTCAAGGGATTGCTGGCAGTGATAGACCGCAATACCAAGATAGGGGTGCTGTTGTTCAATAAGGAGTTCAGCCACGGCTAAGTCTTGGCGGCTTTTAAGCAGCCACAGGCGAATTTCCTCTGTCTTTGGATCGGTCATAGAGTATTTTGCCGTAATGTACTGCGCGGCTAATCAGCGAACTAGGGACTGTGCGCTTTGCATTTACTTCAGATTGAGTTAGCACTGTAATGTCAACAGGCATTTTCAGAGCCATGGAGCGAAGGCTCCGATAGGCTTTCTGCGCTCGTCGATAACCTGCTTCATCTGAATCCTTAACCATAATGAGCAGGTCAAGATCGCTATCTGGGTGGATTTCTCCGTAGGCATAAGATCCAAACAGAATAATCTGCTCTGGATGAAGACTTTTTACAAGTTGTTGAACAATTGCATTGATTAATTCGGGCGAGAATGTTTCTAGCATAGTGCGTGACAGTTGCACCCCTAATTTAGCATTATTGTAAATCTGACTCAGGGATTGAGATGCCGTCCACATCTGTAATACGGATTAAGACTTGTTCAATGCGAGGTCCCTGGGCAGACACAATTTTAATCTCAAGATTCTCATAGCCGAAAGACTCTCCTTCTTCTGGAATTCTCTGGAGATGGAACATCACAAAACCGCCCAGGGTTTGATAGTCCTCTAGAATTGGCAAGCTTATGCCTAAATGCTCATTGACCGTCTCTAGGTCAGTTTGAGCCTGAATCATAAACGTGTGATTATCTTGTTCGGTAATGGGTTCGTCGGCAGGCGAGGGCGCTTCATCCTCAATGCCAATAATGGCGCGAATTAAGTCCTGAAGGGTTACTAACCCCGCCGTGCCGTTAAACTCACTTTCTCTTACCATAATGACGCCCAGCTTATACTTCTGCATCATTTGCAGAACGTTTTGAATGGGTGTCCCTTCAGAGACAAACCAAGCGGTTTGAATCCAAGGCTGAATGGACGCATTAAAGTCTAATGACTGAAAGGGTAGCTCACGCACAACATCTTTGTAGTAAAGCGTGCCGCGAATTTGATCCAACGATTCATCAATGACCGGATAGTAGTGATGCCCCGTTTGAGCGACTTCTTCTAAAAATTCTTGCAGCGTAGACTGTGCCTCAATGGCATTGATACTGGTGCGAGGCACCATCACTTCTTCGACTAAAATTTCGCCCGATTCAAATACGTTTCTGAGCAACTCGCGCTCCTCTTTTTGGAGATCGCTTTGCTCTGAAGAAGACTCTAAAATAAGCTGAAGCTCCTTAGCAGTAACAGGGTTAAAGGTATTTCGCACAGAGATAGGCACTCGTAGCAGCCTTAACAAAGCACGATTTGACTGATTTAAAACCCAAACAAGCGGGGTAAATAACCGAGAAATACTTAGGCTAATCGGCCCTAAAAATCTTGCCAGCTTTTCTGAGTAGGCCAACGCCAATGTTTTGGGGAACAGCTCCCCCAGCACAATCTGGAGATAGGCGATCGCCATAAACGCCACAGGAACCGAAAATGAGTGTGCCATCCAGTACCGCGCATTGGGGGCGACTTGCGCCGTATTAAACCAGGCAAACAGCATTTCGGCGATCGCCTTTTCCCCCATCCAACCCAGCGCCAAACTAGAAAGCGTAATTCCAATCTGGGTGGTAGATAGCAGTCGCTCAATATCGCGCTGAAGATTTTGAACCCTCTTGGCTTGAAGATCGCCCTCTTGCACCAACTGCTGAATGCGTGTGCGTCGAACCGAGACCACCGAAAACTCCGCTGCCACAAAAAATGCATTAATTGCAATCAGCAGCAGTATAGCTAGCAACCTTGAAAACACCTCTCCTTGCGGGAGCATCACCCCAAATCCCTACCTAGCGCCCCTACAAAGCCATCACCCATCCTTACTTTTTCTTAATGAGAATTTTAGGAATCTTCAGCTCAACCTTTTGGTCAGGATAATCTGCTAGCGCAAGCGAAATCCACTTCACTGACTCTGAAGAGACACCGGAAATTTTAATAACGCCACTAAATGTCTCACTCTTGGGCGCAAATTTTGTCGGCAAGCCCTTCACCTCAGTGGTCAACACCTGCGACTGATCGTCGGAAACATCTAAAAAGTCGTACAAAAACTGAACTTCTTTAGCACCTTCATTTCGCATTGCTACATCCAAAGATAGCTCATTGGCCTCAACCGTCATGGCACGCACCTCTAAACGAATGCCTTGAGACTGCACCGTGGTCGGTAAGGTTGTCTGCTGATCTTTCTCGGCGGCGGGGGAAGGAGAGGCTTTCGCGTCTTTTCCATCTTTTTTAGCAGTCGCCTGAGCCTGCTTCTTTGGCTCACTAGACTTAGAAATCCCCTTGGTTTCTCGCTCCACCTTCGTCAGAATATCGCTCTCTTTAAGCAGATAGCTGCCTTCACGAGGATACTGCCCTTGAGTAGAAGAAGCCACAAAAGGGTTCATATCAGGCTGGGTAACACCCTTGAGTGAATCGTGACCGAAAAAGTACCCTACTAGTGCGCTGAAGATGCCTAGCGTAAACACGCCCATCAAAAGATAGAGCGTCAAGCGAATGGAACGGTCTTGACGAAGTTGACCCACTGAGGCGGATGCATTTTTAACAAGCTGGTTTAGCTTCACAAATCGAAATCACTTCTGAAACTTAAAATCGAAAAACTTAGGCTCAATGCGGTGCTGCTGGCAGCAGCCTCTCGCTAAATTTGGACTATACCAGATATGATGAGTTTGTGCGATGGCATGTCCTAAAGCTTATCTGCGTAAGATGTCAATTATTCTTGCTCCCAGAATAAGCTTATTTAGAGATAGCAGCAGCCCACCAGGGTTGGCCGAGCGGTTGAGGCAGCGAACTCATAATTCGCGCTAGGCAGGTTCAACTCCTGCACCCTGGATTTTTTGAAAAAATAAAACAGCGCAGATTTTTATGGTTTAAATCTGCGCTGTTTTGTATGTAACTAATAGCTGTACGCTTTTGCCAGACTACTTTTGCAGCTCAAGCAAAGATGTGTCGAAAAGGTTAGAAATGTCTTGGGTGCGCATAATGACGCCACTCTCATTTTGCTGCTTCATCATGTCTAGGTAGACCCCTTCAAATCGCTCAGCGCGTCTTTGAATCCGAGCTTCGTCACGATCAATGACAAATAGGCTTTTTGCATCATCAGCAATTAAGCTTTCTGACCAAAATGCGTTGCTTTTTGCCACTTGGTCAATCGCTTCAAAAGGAGAAGGCTGACTGAGCGGTGCAGGGGTACCTGGTTCTTGAGCTGAAACAGGTACGCAAGACAACGCACCCAAGGCGACCAAACCCCAAAACAATGGGCGGCGGCTGACCTGTTTTAAAAACATACCTGACATCCTTTACGCTAATCTGATAGATCCTAGCTTACCCATTCTGCAAAACAGATAAAACATTTTGCGGTGCGGCAATCGACTAACGATAGGTTAAGTTTTTAGATGCTTCAATTTAGCAGCGCTTCTCTCGCAACCGCTTCCCTTGACGAACTTCGTCAAATTCTTTTGGATTTACTCTGTACAAAAGCCTACAAAGAAGGAGATTTTACCCTCTCCTCTGGGCAAAAAAGTGCTTATTATATCAACGGCAAACTGGTGACTTTAGATGCAATTGGGGCGATCGCCCTCGGTCGTCTCATGATCCAGTTACTTGCCCCCCAAACCGCTGCCGTTGCGGGGCTAACGCTCGGGGCAGATCCAATGGTGAGCGCCATTAGCGTCGTTTCTGCTTACCAAGGCACGCCCCTGCCAGGACTTATTATTCGTAAAGAAGCTAAAGGCCACGGAACTCAGGCTTATATCGAAGGGCCGCTCCCCCCTGTGGGCAGCACGATTGCGGTCATTGAAGACGTTGTCACCACAGGTCAATCGGCGCTCAAGGCCGTCAACCGTCTTCAGGATGCCGGCTATCAGGTCACGCAGGTGTTGGCACTCGTAGACAGAGAGCAGGGCGGGGCAGAACTTTACCAGTCCGCAGGGTTGGACTTTACGGCTTTATATGCCATCCCCGATCTCCAAAAGCGCTGGCATATTCTGCAATCTCAAGCAGGGGGATAAGCTACCGCCGCGACTCTATCCCCAGCCCGCAGCGAATGCGACATAATAGCAAGCATGACCTCCCTAGACCACCATTATCGAGTCCTAGAGCTTCAGCCTGGCGCGTCACTGACTGACATCAACCAGGCCTATAAAGATCTGGTGTTTATCTGGCACCCCGATCGCATTCCTCAAGATAACGAACGACTCCATCAAAAAGCACTCCAAAAGCTGCAAGAGATTAATGCAGCCCGCGATGCGTTGCGCACTCACCACACCACTAAATCAGCTCAGCCGACGACTGCCACCACGGCTGCTTCTCGTCGCTCACAGCCAGCCACGCGGCCGACAGGTAGAAACAGCAGCTACGGCTATCCACCCAGACCCGCCAGCGGCAGCACCAGCAGCGCACAGCCCAAGGCAGCAAAAACGCAGCCCTCTTCGTCCTATGGCTACCGTCCGCCGTCATCACCGCCGCCGCCGCCACCCCCGCAAGCCGAACGAGCCGCTCATCAAAGACCTGCCACCCCAGACATGAGTAAGGCCAACCTACGCGGGGC
>JBGSVR010000702.1:0-2249 GCA_041752855.1 Thermosynechococcaceae cyanobacterium | reverse complement strand
ACGTAAAAGGGTTCCTTGGCGGCGGTCGGCCCATTGGTTGCGCTGACGATGACACGCTTTGCCGTTTGTCCTTGAGCACGATAAGACGTTGATACCAGTGCATAGTCCACTCCTAACGGTTGGTTGAGATTAATGATTTGGGTGCCCTTCTTATCCGCAACAATGAGCTGACCCTCGCTCATCCCAATCACGGTAAATTCAGCCCCATTGATTTGACCTGCCTTGCGATTGCTGGCTGTCCACCGCAAGCGATCCCCAACAGCCACAGCAAACTGTTCTGCTTTGAAGATCTCCTTATCGCCATACTTGGACGGGTCAAAGTGATAAAGACGACCGCCTTCGCTGCTGACGATTAGTTCATTGCCAATTCGACCCATCACCTGATAAAGCTTGTTCTTTACAAGGGGTGTGGTCTTGTAATCTTGCAGGAGCTGGATATAGCTCCCTGGTTCAAAGTTTTCTACCCGTCGCTTCTGTTCAGCACTCATGTACTGATTCGTGAGCTGAAGGATGGTGGTTTCTTTGGCTAAACTGCCCTCGGATTTCAGCCCCTCTCGTATAGCCTTCGTAATGGCCTGACGTTCGGTGTTTGTCCCCGTTACAATCAGCGTCTTGCTGCGCTCAGTCAAATCAAGGGCAAGATATTGCTGGGCGATCGCCTGCACCCGCTCCCGTTGGGGCTGCACTTCTTCGACATAGCCATGTTCATTGAGAACACGCAGGGCATCGAGGGGCTGACCGTTGGCAATGAGTTCAACGGCTCTCCGCTGCATTGAGTTTTGCTGTCGGATGATTTCGCTCAGCCTGAAGGTGGTGGCACCATTCTTCATGAGGCTTTTCATCGGACTCCCCGCCTTCACGCTTGGGTTTTGTCCCGTATCGCCCACCAGCAGAATCCGAGCGCCCACGGCATCTGCTTTGTTCCCGATGGTCAACATCTGGTCGGCGCTGACCATGCCTGCTTCATCTATCACCCAAAGCTGATTCGGCGTTGCCAGAGCATCATGACGAACGAGACTCTCAACCGTGCTGGTTTCAATCCCTAACGAGTTCTGAAGCTGCTGCGCGGCCTTAATCGTGGGGCTATACCCCTTGATCTCAACATCCTGACTGGAAGCCTCAATCAGTTGTTTTAATGCTCCCAAGGCATGAGTCTTCCCCACACCAGATAACCCTTGAATAATGAGGTGCCGATCTGTGGCACTGGCAACCTTAACAACCGCCTCAAACTGCCCTGAATTGAGGCTGCTGCCCATGAGCGCTTCATTTGCAGCATCAGCCTCCATAAAGGCTGATGCTTTGCCTTGCCCGATCTGCCACTTCTGAATCGTTTCAATCTCTCGCTCTAGGGCATCTACCGTCGTCATGCGCCCATTTCTGACCGCAATCAGGTCGTTTCGTTGGGCGATCGCCTGGTTAAGATGTTCAATCTCTATACCTTTGACATGGATATGTTTGAACGCATAGGCATAGATATCGCTGCGGCTGAAGCTGACCGACGCTTCCGAGAGGTGACGGATGGCGCTATCAACTTCTTGCTGCCCTTTAGCAAAACTCCCGCTGACAGGCAGCGGCCTGTCGAGGATGGGGCTACCGACCCCTTCTAGCTGGGCTTCTGCTCTCCATTGTTCCTGAACCTCCTCAAGCTTTTGACCCACTCCACTTTTTGCCTTTCGAGTGGTCAGTACAGCGTCTTTTTTATTCTCTGGATTGATTTCTAGCCCTTTGCTCATCACCTCCCGCACAATGGCGCGATTGCGTTTTGAGAACACTTCAATTTCGTTTCGGCTGTAGCCCTCTAGCTCAAAGCCATCCTTGGTTGTGTAAATTCGATACCCCAGTCCCTGCACCTTTTGGGCTAGTTTCTGACGGTAGTAGCTCCCGACCCATTCCGCACTCGCTAAGGATTCATGGCAGAGCGATCGCCACACGCCATCTGGCCCTTTGGTGCCATTCATGATCAGCATGTGGGTGTGGAGCTGCATGTCTCCATCCCTTGAGGTGTGGTGTGGAATCAACGCAGCGAGTAGGTTTCCGGTATGCACCACGGAGCGAACGCCATTGACCTGGATCCGGGTCTGAGCCACTTCCTTCTCAATGAAGTCCAGTGTTTCTAGCACCGCTTCCATGTGGGCATCGAATACCCTCACATCCCCTTCTAGATGCAAGGCCATTGAAATGCTTTTGGGTGCTGAGAGAACTACGTCATGGGCTAAGCGCTCCTTATTTTCTGGATTTGGATTCTCCCA
>JBGSVR010000701.1:0-3320 GCA_041752855.1 Thermosynechococcaceae cyanobacterium | reverse complement strand
TGAAGACGCTATCTCAAGCCCCTTCGCCCTAGAGCAGCAGGTTTCTTATCCGTCAGCTTCTGAAGAACCGACGCTGTTCGACGGAATTAACGCCGATGTAATTGACACCGATTTTCTGCCCTTAGAGTCGCTTCCATTTTCCTTAGGCTCAGACGAAAGCCTCAATAATTCGCTAGATGGATCGCTAAACGAATCGCTAGATGGACTCCAGGACTGGAATGCAGACTCAATCGACGACTTCAGCGATCTGTCAGACCTCAATGCCCTAGAAGACGCCGATCTATTTGCGCTGAGTGAAGAGGATTGGGCTGAACCTGCCGAAGCATTTTCCGCAGAAGGAGCCTTGGATGAGGTGGGACTGTTTCCCCAGGCGATCGCCCAACCCGCCGTCCCTTCAGAAGAGATGCCGGCATCAGCAGCACCAGAGCCGATCGCCGCAGAAACCAAGCGCAGCGTACAGATTCCGGTGTCGCTAGAGCGCCTTGATCAATCTGCCCAACAGGTGGTCGAAACGCTGCTGACGGCGCGTGGCGTAATGAACAGTTCCCAGACGCTCCAGACGCAGCTCACCCAAATTACATCCCTCACCCAAGAAAGCGCTCAATTTATTACCCGCCTGCGCCAGCTCCAAGATGACTACGCCCTACTGCATACCCTCAGCGATGACCAAAATGATGCCAGTAACGTCAATCTAGAGCGCTATCGCCAGGGCTACACCACCATTAATCGACTCCTAGAAAACATTCTGCGAATGTCTGAGCTAGGCCAAGAAATTGAAGCCATTACTCAGCAAAATGCCAGTCGCCTCGACAAGCTCGATCGCAGTATTCTGCGCCTTAAAGACGGCATTGAAACCAGCCGTCTAGTGCCCTTCCGTAACCTAAGCCTCCGCGCTCGCGCCATTGTGCGAGATCTCAGCAATCGTTACGGCAAACCCGTTGAGCTACTGGTAAGCGGAGAACAGGTTGAACTCGATGCAGGCATTCTTCAGCAGCTAGAACCTGCCTTGCTGCACCTCCTCAGAAATGCCTATGACCACGGTCTAGAATCGGCTGAAACCCGTTTGGCAAAGGGCAAATCTGCCCAAGGAACGCTTCAACTTTCGCTTCAACGTCGCGGGAATCTTTACCGTCTCGTCCTCAAAGACGATGGTGGTGGCATTGATGGGGCTGCGATCGCCCAACTTGCCCAATTTAAGGGATTTGCCCTCAACCAAACGCGCACCCATGCCGAACTATTGGCGGTACTGTGTCAACCTGGCTTTAGTTCCCGCAGTGCCGTCACAGAAGTTTCCGGTCGTGGCGTTGGGATGGATGTGGTTGCCAGCCAAATTACCGCCATCAACGGGAAGTTTAGTCTTGAAACCCAACTGGGGGAAGGGACTACTTTTACCATTGAAGTCCCCGCGCCCAAGCTTTTGGTGCCGTGTGTCTTGCTGGAGGTCGGCGATCGCACCATTGCCCTCCCCACTGACGAAATTTTAGAAACCATTCTGATTGACCCCGCTCAAATTTCTGCGCTAGAGACAGAAAACCCGCGATTAACCTGGATGCTTCAGACCAGTCGAGGGTCTGCCCCTGGGTTTGACTTAGTGAACTACTGGCTGCAAGCAGAGCCATCTTCAGCAAAATCTACGGCGAGGACGTTGGGGGATACGGCGATCGCCATCCGCACTCGGTCTGCCGAAATGTCGGGTTCTAACGCTGACCTCTGGTTCATCGCCGACGATCTTCTGGGTCAAGAAGAACTGCTGATTAATCCACTTCCCAGTCCTTTAGTTGCCCCTGCCGGACTCCTTGGCGTTAGCCTTCAGCCCGATGGGCGATTAATTTCAATTTTGGATCCGATTGCCCTTATTACCGCAATCCAGTCCGTACCCACGGCTAAAATTGCCCCAGTAGCCAAAGCTCATAGCCCTAAACCGATTCAGTCTACTTCTCGCAAGATTTTGGTGGTTGATGATGCCGCCTTAATGCGCCGAAGACTGGAGGGCAGTCTTAGCACCAACGGTTTTACCATCTTTACCTGTGCGGATGGCTTAGAAGCCTGGAACTGGCTTCAAACTAACGAGCGCCCAGACCTGATTATTACGGATGTTGAGATGCCCAATATGGATGGGTTCACCCTCATTGACCGCTGCCGTCAATCTGGCTTAGGACTCCCCATCTTAGTCGTGTCCTCTCGCCTCTCTGAAGAATGGGGCAAAGAAGCACGACGATTAGGTGCCAGTGATTACCTCAACAAAGGGTTTTCAACGCCAGAATTACTCAGCAAGGTTAACCAGCTCCTGAGCGTATCAATCTTGAGCGCAACCTAACAGGTCAGCTAAATCATCAAAAAGCCCGTACTGAATGCAGCACGGGCTTTTGATTGAGTGATTCAGGGGATGATTGACGCGGGTTGAGCGAAGTCGAAACCCACACCAACCCAAAGATTTATAAAGCCGCAGCTTCTAATCCAATTTCTGCCCTAATGTCTCTTAACGCTTTGTACTCCCATTCGTCGAAAGAAAACTGATTGAGATTTTTAGCACTTACTCTCTTTCCCATCTCAAACCCTCGCTCAAAGACTGAGACATCTGATGGTCTTAAGCGATATTTTTCAGGGTATAAAGCCTGCGCCGCAATCTTAAAAATTAAAAGGTGAAATCGGTTTGTTCTAACATCATTTCCCATCGTAAACCCAACCACATAAGCCTCATTCTCTGATGTAAAGCCCTGCTTGAGAAGGAGGTGGAGACAGTCATGACCATAAAGATTAATACATCCTGGTAAAGCCAATGGACTGTCAGGATTTTCTAGTAGCCAAACAATAAATGGAATTTTTGATGGAGGATCGCCCTGAAGAGTTTCATAGGCTTTTTTTAATGGAAAAGCATCTAGCTCTTCAGGATAGGTGTGCCATAACATAACTTTTAATCTACTTCAAAATCCATCTATAAATGCCTAAACAGTCCACAAAAATAAAAAGTGAACCGGCATAAATTATCATGGATGTGTTCCGTGTCAAGACCGATGACAAAAGCATTTGACTAGAGCTAAGGGCGAGAAAAAAGAATCCATAGCTACTGACATTAGTGTTAGAGGCCAAAATAACCCCGCCTGTCACAGCACAAGCACTGCTTGAAGCCTGAAGTATCTTTGACAATGAATTATGGGCTGGTTCTATATTGAGCATTTTGCCCCCCAAGTGTTCTATCAAATTAAAAGTAGTAGATATTTTACAAGTAAAACCTTGTAAGATTAAAAGTTGAACTTTCGCTATTTAAATTAAGGACGCTTTAGTAACTTATCTAAGTTAGGCTTTTAGGCTCATCTACT
>JBGSVR010000700.1:0-7872 GCA_041752855.1 Thermosynechococcaceae cyanobacterium | reverse complement strand
GTCCAGAAAAAGCTGACCGAAGGGCATCATTCCGCGCTGCATTCTCAGTACATGGCGCAGATTCACTTAGATGTGCCCCTAATGGCACAGCCTCAAGATTTTCGGCTTGAGGGGTTTGATCTGGCGCAGGTTACGCCAGTTTTAGAAAAGCTAGAGCTGCTCACCTTTCTCAAGCAGTTACCAGCGCTGCAAAAGCATCTCGGCGGCACTGCCGAGTCTACCGCCCAAGCGCAATCTGCCTCAGATACCGACGATCTTTGGTTTTTTAGCGCTGACGACACCCCTCAAGGGCCAAGCCTGACCCCTCAAATTATTGACACCCCCGAAAAGCTCGTGCAGCTCGTCAAAACACTCCAGGGCTGCACCAACCCTCAAACTCCCGTGGCTTGGGATACAGAAACCACTAGCCTCACGCCCCGCGATGCCCAACTGGTGGGGATTGGCTGCTGCTGGGCAACCGAAGAAGTTGACGGCGAGATGCCCGTTGCCTATATCCCCATCGGTCATGCCAGCGGCACTAATCTGCCACTAGCCGACGTTTTAGCGGCGTTGCGCCCCATTCTCGAAAGCGAGACTTACCCGAAAGCACTGCAAAACGCCAAATTCGATCGCCTTGTGCTGCAATTTCAGGGCATTAAGCTTGCAGGGGTGGTATTTGACACCATGCTGGCAAGCTATGTACTGAACCCTGACAGTACCCATAACCTGACAGATCTCTCCCGTCGCTATCTCAATATCACCGCTCAAAGCTTTACAGATCTAGTGCCGAAGGGCAAAACCATTGCCGAGATTGACATCCCCAGAGTGGCGGAGTATTGCGGACTGGATGTGCTGACCACCTACCAACTAGTCGAAAAACTTCAGGCTGAACTGGTGGCTCGTCCCAAGCTGCTGAAGCTGTTTGCTGAGGTTGAAATTCCCCTAGAGCCTGTCTTGGCGGCGATGGAAACCCACGGCATTCGCATCGACCAAGCCTATCTCCACACCTTTTCAGGTCAGCTTGAGCGCGATCTTCAGCGTCTCGAAATTCAGGCTTATGACCTTGCAGGCGAAACCTTTAACCTCGGCTCCCCTAAGCAGTTGAGCGATATTCTGTTCCAAAAGCTGGGGCTAGACGCTAAAAAATCTCGCAAAACCAAGCTGGGCTACTCCACCGATGCCGCCACTCTCGAAAAACTTCAGGGCGACCACCCTCTCGTAGATATTTTGCTAGAGTACCGCACCCTCGCCAAGCTCAAGTCTACCTACGTAGATGCCCTGCCGCTTCTGGTGCGTGATGACACCCAGCGCGTCCACACAGACTTTAACCAGGCTGTTACCGCAACGGGCAGGCTGTCTTCTTCTAACCCGAACTTGCAAAATATCCCTATCCGTACCGCCTTTAGCCGCCAAATTCGAGCCGCATTTATCCCTGAAGCGGACTGGGTACTCGTAACCGCAGACTATTCTCAAATTGAGCTACGGATCTTAGCGCACCTAAGCGAAGAACCTCGCTTGGTCGAAGCCTATCGCCAAAACCAGGATGTTCATACCCTGACGGCTCGGCTTTTACTCGAAAAAGACGACATTAACCCTGATGAACGTCGCCTTGCTAAAATCATTAACTTTGGCGTGATTTACGGCATGGGTGCCCAGCGTTTTTCTCGGGAGGCAGGCGTTAGCTATAGCGAAGCCAAAACCTTTATCGATCGTTTTTACGAGCGCTACCCTGGTGTGTTTGGCTACTTGCAGCGCATGGAGCAAGAGGCGATCGCCCAGAGCTATGTCGAAACCCTCCTCGGTCGCCGCCGCTACTTTGAATTTGAGAGCAGCAGCCTTAAACAGCTCCACGGCAAACCCCTCACAGAACTGGCTGCGATAGACCTCGCCAAACTTAAAATGACCACCTACGAGCGTGGAATGCTGAGAGCAGCAGCCAATGCGCCCATCCAGGGTTCAAGTGCCGATTTAATTAAAATTGCAATGGTGCGGCTGCAAAAGGCGATCGCCCCCTATCAAGCGCACCTGCTGCTCCAAGTTCACGATGAACTGGTGCTAGAGGTACATCCCACACATCTTGAAGCGGTTAAGCCTATCATCCAAACCGTGATGGAAGAAGCCTTGCCCTTGCGCGTGCCGCTTTTGGCAGAAGTCCATACCGGATTGAATTGGATGACCGCCAAGTAAAGCTGTTCAGCATTAAAAAGCGGCACCCCAAGAGAGATGTCGCCGAGTAAAAAGCCTAAAGCTTTACGTTAAAACTGGTTTTTATTTAGGCTTAGATTTAGATCTAAGCCTTGATTTTTTAAAATGAGCCGTGAAAGGTGCAGTCTTGCCTAATGTCAAACGCTCTTGTGTCGGTGAGTCGGCTCAACGATTACGCGTTGGTTTGTGCCAACAGCATCTCTTTTAGCTTCTCTAAATCCTGTGCCCAACGTGGATCGGGCTGGAATGCCTCAGACTGACCGCCGCCGACCGCCGCATTTTGAGACTGACGGCCTTGGCCTTTCCCTTTGCTGCCGCCGCTGCTGCTGGCGCTATTGCGTTTAGAGACTGGCGTGGGTGGTTCAACGGTGCTAACAGCAACCGCCGATTCCTTTGCCTTAGGCAGCGCCTTCTCAATTTTAAGAATGCTGTCCTTAAGAGAGAACCCATTCAATTTTTCGATGACGATATCAGCCTGTTCCTCAGTCTCAACGGTCACAAACCCGAACCCTCGGCATTTGCCCGTTTTGCGATCGGTCACAACCTTAGTAGAGGCAAGCTCTCCGGCGGCTTCGGCAAACAGTGCTTCAAGCTCTGTACGCTCAATTTCTTTTGGTAAATTACCAACATAGAGACGGATAGACATTAAGAAAACCTCCAATTTGAAAACGAGAATCTAATGCTTAGGTTAATTTGCAATCATGCTCCCACTCGCTCATGCATTCATGGAGCGGTAGCAATGTTGACTGAACGAATTCAGCGCTTGGCACACAATAAGCCTGTATTCAGAGAATCAAACACGACTCTAAATGGGTCGTCTCGGGTACGGGCAAAGTCTTAACCCATATCTGATGCGTGATTCAGGCAAAATTGTGGCAAAGCATGTCAGCTTGCTTCACCTCACTGTTTCTTTAGCAACGCCATCTTATGTAGAGAACGGCTTCTCATTAAAAATGCCTCGGTCAAGCACAATATCTTAAGACGCTGTACCGAAGCGAGGGATTGCAGAGAAATAAAGCGCCATAATCGGCAAAAGATTTTACTAAATGTGATATCTCGTAGGCGTTGAGTTTTTAGACACTTTGCACGGCACTCTTTAAGGTATCACGGTCTTCGGCAACAATGTACCTTCAGCTCAGAATCACAGCATCGCGCTTAATCTTTAAGATTCAAAACGTCGGCGACATCTTGATGGCTAAAAATCAAGCCCTAAAAAAACAGCCGCTGCTAGGCGGCTGAAAGAACTTGCTGTGTTGGGAGTAGGAAACTCTGATACAAAGATCTTGTAAAGAAGTTATGTCACCAGTTGTCTTCCACTTGTTAAGAAGTGTAACGTGTTGCGAGAGGAATTGCAATATTTCTTTGCTTTAGCTGCGATCGCCTACAGCGTATTTTCAGCATTTTTAGCCTAATGGACTGGTAGGGTTGAGGATGACATTCATCACGCATACGGACTGCATAGCCCATGGATGATCGACAAACGGCTCGTGACGCAAAACTAGATGAGCTAGTGCGCGCTATTCCTTTTTTTGACGGTCTGCCTTTAGAGACGGCTAGAGCAGCGCTAGCCCACGTTGTGACACGAGAACATCCAGCCCATCGAGTGGTTTTGCTCGAAAATGATTGGGGCAGTTCGGTGTACTTTATTTTGAGCGGCTGGGTTAAAATCCGTACCTATAATATTGACGGTAAAGAAGTAACCCTCAATATTGTGGGCAAAGGCGAGGTCTTTGGCGAAATGGCTCCCCTCGACGAAGTGCCGCGCTCAACGGATGTGCTGACGCTAACGCCCACCGTGGTCGCCAACATGCCCGCCAACGATTTTGTTCACTTTTTGAATACAGAGCCACAGGGGGGCATTCGGCTAGCCAAGCTGATGGCGCGACGGCTACGGCAAGTCAATCGGCGACTCCGGCTGCGAGAGTCTGACAGCACGTCTCGAATTGCTGACATTCTGCTGTTTTTAGCAGAGGGGCAGGGCACGCAAAAGGGCACCAGTATTGAAATTCCGAACCTACCCCATCGTGAGTTGAGCAGTTTGAGCGGCATGGCGCGGGAAACTGTGACGCGGGTTTTGGGCAAGCTTGAGAAAAAAGGGCTAATTAAGAGAACCCCTGAGTCTTTTCAGATCGTCAATGTGGATGCGCTAGACGATTTGCTGGTTTAGGATAAAAGACTGCACTACCTGCTCAATCTATGCAAGATCCAGCGATCCAGCCGTCTCAGCCTAAACTTCCCATGCCAGGGGATATCAAGGTAGACCCCCGCCACCCTCGTATTATGGTAGAGACGGCATTTTTAGCGAGTACCAGCGCCCTCCTCTGGATTCTTAATTTTTACTTCCCCATCGGGCCAATTTTTAGGATGATGTTTGCGCTGCCCACGGCGATCGCCTATCTTCGCTGGGGCAAACGCGCCGCCTGGATGACGGCGATCGTGGCGGCGTTGCTACTAGGCGTGTTGATGGGGCCGCCTCGGAGCCTTCAGTTTTTGATTCCCTTTGGTTTTTTAGGCGTGCTGCTGGGGGGCTTGTGGCGGGCGAAAGCGAGTTGGGCTGCGTCTCTCGGATGGGGGGTCTTGCTAACCACGATTGGCGTATTGTTCCAGACGGCGCTCGTGTCGCTGTTACTCGGAACCAACCTTTGGCTTTACCTTAACCAGCAGGTGCGGGGCATTTTGGCTTGGGTATTTGAAAAGCTTGGCATTTTAATTGACCCTAGTTTAGAGTCTGTTCAGCTTGTGGCTGTTGCCCTCATTGCAGTTCAGTCATTGTTCTACCTTCTGCTGGTGCATTTGGTTGCCCTACTGCTAATGGAGCGTTTGGGACATCCTATCCCAGATCCACCACCCTGGCTTCAGGCACTGATTGATGAAGGCTGACCTACAGCGGGGTGTTTCTGAATGTCCATGATTAAGGTTCATACACAACCTGCACTGGCCGAACAGTGGATGACTCGCTATCGCGGCAAGAAACCCGTTTATGCCTGTGCTTTAGGCTTCACTGAGACAGGTTTAATTCCAGGCATTTCCGCAGCGGGTGCCACGCCTGAGTCGAGACGGTTTACGGCGATCGCCGATGCCGAGTTTTTGCTCAACGGCGCTAATATTGCCGCTCAATATCCCCTGCCACCATTACACCAAGGGGCTTCTCCTGTTTTCATCACACGAGCAGTCTTACAAGGGCAGAGCATCCCCACCTGGATTCTGAATGCAGGTTTACCCATTGCACCATCGGTGCCTGTCATTGATCTAGGGGGAAGACCTGCCCATTGTCTGAGTACAGGAGCAGCTCAAGATAGGGCTATGGTTCAGCATCTCTTTGAGCAGGGCTTACGCTGGGGACAGACATTAGCGGCTGAGGCTCCAGAAAGCTACCTGATTTTGGCGGAATGTGTGGTGGGCGGCACCACCACGGCCTTAGCGGTATTAGCTGGGCTGGGTTTTAATGCCCAAGGCAAGATCAACAGCAGTCACCCGATTTGCAATCACGACCAAAAGTGGCAGTTGGTGCAGCAGGGGTTATCAGCGCTTCCTTCTAACCCCGATCCGTGGCAGGTTCTAGCCGCAGTGGGCGACCCAATGCAGGCGGTTGCCGCAGGGTTAATGCTTGCAGCCAGCCGTACCTGTGGCGTTCTGCTGGCGGGGGGCACACAAATGCTGGCGGTGTATGCCTTCGCACGGGCGATAGCCCTCCAAGATCGCATTCTCTGGAATCCTGAACAGGTGGTGGTGGGCACGACGCGCTGGGTAGCAGAAGACCCCACAGGGGACACGGTAGGGTTAGCGAAAGAGATTGGTCAAGTCCCTCTGCTGGCGACCCAGCTAAGTTTTGCAGATTCACGCTATGCTCAGCTTCGTGCCTATGAGCAGGGGTTTGTCAAAGAGGGCGTGGGGGCAGGAGGGAGTGCGATCGCTGCTCATCTCTATCAAAATTGGGATCAACCTCAGCTTTTGGACTCAGTTGAGCATCAGCTTGCTGAATTCCAAAAGTATCAATCTGCCAGAACTGCCTTATATCAGCCGTAAGGCTGGTAATTATTACATCGCCTCTAGCTCTATACCCTTGGTTTCCTTAATAAAAAAGATCACAAAGAAGATTGAGGTTGCAGCAGCAATCGTGTAGAGACCATAGGCCGCACCCAGCCCAAAATATTGCAGCAAGGGCGGAAAGGTCGTAGAGACGATAAAGTTTGCAATCCACTGCATTGCAGCGGCGACCGATAGGGCTGAGGCTCGAATGTTGTTATTAAACATTTCGCCGAGCAGTACCCAAACCACCGGTCCCCAAGAAAACCCAAAGCAAAAAACATAAAGGTTTGCCGCCAAAAGCGCGACTGTACCCGCAGCGCCCGCTAAGGCTGGATTACCCGCCGCATCTAAGGGCGCATTACTAAAAATAGTGGTCAAGGTACCTAAGGTGACGGTCATGCCCAGTGAACCCAAAATGAGCAGCGGCTTGCGCCCAAACTTGTCTACAAAGGCGATCGCAACCAGTGTTGTCACAATATTCACGGCACCTGTAATCACCGTAAGCTTGAGGGAATCTTGCTCAGAAAACCCTACGGCTCGCCACAGCACGCTGCTGTAGTAGAAAATTACGTTGATGCCCACAAACTGCTGAAGCACCGATAACCCAATCCCAACCCACACAATTCGTAACGGCCTACCATCTTTGCCCAATAGGTCAGAGAAATTAGGCTTCCGCTCTCGAAAGACAGTCTGTCGAATTTCCTCAATCTTGGTTGAGACATTCTCTCCCAAAATTTTGGATAGGACAGTAGACGCTTCCTGCTCTCGTCCTTGAGACATCAAATAGCGAGGAGACTCCGGAATCGTCAGTGCAGCCATGCCATAAAGCACAGCAGGAAAAGCTTCTGTCCAAAACATCCAGCGCCAAGCCGCTACGCCAAACAAAAATGGTAGCTCTGCCGAACCTGCCGATACCGCAATAAAATAATTGCTTAGCAGTGCTATAAAAATACCTAAAACAATTGCCAATTGCTGAAGCGAGCCGAGCCTGCCCCGCATTTCAGACGGAGAACACTCCGCAATATAAGCAGGGGCAATAACGCTTGCAACGCCTACTGCAAGACCACCCAATACTCGCCAAAAGATAAAGTCCCAAATGCTGAAGGCAAATCCAGATCCAAGCGCACTGAGGGTGAATAATACCGATGCAACCACCATGGCCTTCACACGACCATATCGATCTGCAATCTGACCCGCACAGAAGGCTCCCACGGCAGATCCTAATAGCGCCAAAGACACGGCAAATCCCGTCAGCCAACTGCTAGACTGATATGCCTTTGCCAGCGCTAAAATTGCGCCATTAATCACGGCTGTGTCAAAGCCAAACAAGAAGCCGCCCAATGCTGCCGCACCCGTAATCAAGATGACGTAGTAGGTTCTGGCCTGACGCGTCGTAGTAGACATAGCAATACCTTGCTGTCATTAAGGTCTGTAATCAAGGAGACGCCCCTTGAGAGAAACCTAAAACGCAGTGAAGTTAAACGGTTGATCTCATGACGTCTTTGCCAGTATTTGCTCTAAGAGGCTGTTTGAAAAGTCAGGAAGGCTCTCAAGAGGATAATCTGTCAATGAACAATCTGCGACAGAATCTTGAGAGCAATGATAAAAGCATACGATAGCGATCTGACTATAGAGCAGTGGGAATTCCTCGAACCTTTG
>JBGSVR010000699.1:0-4258 GCA_041752855.1 Thermosynechococcaceae cyanobacterium | reverse complement strand
GGATATAGAACCGTATCCATGAATTAAACGTGTAATGTTTACAATTGACTTCTCTTGGAAATTTGATGCTAACTTGGAGCTTGGCTTTGCTTCTAATATAGGGGCTAAATATTTTAATGGCAAAAAGGACTTATGTTCTGTTGGATATGTGCAACGTAAATTATCCGAAGTGTTTTTTAACAGTCTTGAATAAGGAATAAATCCAAAATTAATGAAGTTATACTTCTCTGGATTTTCACTTAAAAAAGCAATGAAATGAGCATATGAAAATAATTGATTTCCAAGTCTTCCAGACCCGTGAGTATAGATGATAAGAGGTTTGTTGCAAATCATTTTAATGATATTGAATTGAAGTTTTTGTATAGATAATTGATATAAGTAACTGACTTGAGCTAGTGTAGTTATGATTATGAAGTTTTCTCATATAGTATAGGATTGCTGATATTTAGATGCCTGAGTGAAGAGAGAAATTAGCGATTTGTATTGAAGCATAAGGTTTGCCAAAATTTAAACTTAATACTAGATTATATTGATAGTCACAATGTATGAGGAGTCTAATAACTTTCTGCTTAGTAGAAAACAACTTAAATTTATGTTTGGTTAAATGTTTCAATTAGGTCTACATTAATCTAATTAATGCGCGCCTTGCAATCAGCGATTTTCTTTTTGTCCTCTCTTTCATTCTATTTATGACATCTGTTTCTGTTATTATCCCAGCTTACAACGCGGAAAAGTTTATTGTAGAGACGATTCAATCTGTTCAACGGCAGACTTTCAGTGATTTTGAAATTATCGTTGTTGATGATGGCTCCACTGATCAAACGGCGTCTCTGGTTATGCAGATTGAAGAGCCAAGACTGCGTGTGCTCTCGGTGGAGCATCAAGGTTTGTCTGCAACTCGTAATCGAGGTGTAGCAGCCAGTAAAGGAAAGTTTCTCGCGTTTTTAGATGCAGATGACCTATGGACTCTCGATACGCTCCAGTTTTACGTTGAAGCGCTTACTGCAAATGCGGCAGCAGACTTATCCTATGGCTGGACATATTTTTGGAACTATGACCTTAGTAACTCATCAGATGTAACTAAGCTAATTTCCCCTAGTGCTACTGGTGCAACCGCTTATCGTGCCATGTTAGAGCGAAATATTGTTGGAAATGGCTCTAATATTTTTGTGCGTCGGTCAGCTTTTGATGCGGTAGGTGGTTTTGACCAAGATTTGACCCATGGTGAAGACTGGGAATTTTGCTTTCGTATTGCACTTCAAGGAGAGGTTGCTTTAGTCCCACAACCTCTTGTTTACTATCGTCAGCACAGTACATCTATTTGCTCAGATTTTGAGCCGGCAAAAACTTCTTTTTTCAAAGCTTTGGATAAAATATATGATTTAGCTCCGTCTGAATATAAAACCTTAAAAGTTAAAGTTCAGTCGAGTATGTATATTTATGTTGCTAATTTATATTTGACTCGTACTAATACAACCTTAGGGATTCAAAGTGCCCGAAAAAATTGGATTGATGGCATCTCGAAATGGCCTTCAAATATATTTAAGAAACAGGCAGTTTCTGTAGGGTTGAAATTGTTCTTTTTTCCTCTCCTTCCCGCTAGTTTTTCTAAGACGCTGCTTCAAATTTTAGGAAAAAAGTCTAGTTAACCTTTGTGGAATGTCTTCTGTTTCAAAATGGTTTCTGATTGGCTGCTTTGTCTTTGTATTGAAAATTGATCAGGAATCTTAGGATATTGGTTTGAGGGTTTGATAAGGCTTCAGATTGATAGTCCTAAATTTATGCCTAGAAAAGCATGAACTATAAATAGCGCTAATACTGTGCTTCCGATGTAGGCGTGTGCAGATCGAAGTATGCCTTGTCCGCTAAATTTGGTTGCGGCCAATAGTGCGTTGATGGATAGCATCACAAGAATAGTTGAGCCAGTCCAGAAGTGAGGACTTTCAAGAATGGGTTTGTCCTGCATGACTAAGGACAGCACGCCACCTGTATAGCCCAAGGCGATAAATATAAACATGAGCGGCGCAATTTTGCTATGCTCGGCTTTCTTTGCTGCTGCCGTTTCCGGATCTGTCGCTGTCAGGGTGCGCCCCTGCCAGCCTGTAATGCCTACAAAGGAACCCATTACAAAGAGAACGATCCCCATCATGGCTGGGTGTCCCCAATGGACAATGGGTTCTGGCACGCCTAGGCTTGAAAACCAGGTGGCGATTGGTTCTAGTGCATCTCGTAGGCCAGACATTAATGTCTTCTCACTAAAGAATAGAATATACAGCGGATCGCATCTCTGTGATACACGTCGAAAATCTTACAATTCTTTCTGAACAAACCTTTTAGTCATTTAGGTGGACCTCATCAAGCTGAAATCCGCTGTAAGCCTTTAAGAATCTAAGGCTGCGAAGATCGCCAAGATGTATTGGGTAGGCGTATCTAGAACGTACCCTGTGGCTGCGTCATGTAGTGTAAATAAGAAACTAATGCTTTTAATGTCCGATGGATGTGGACATACAGAGGGCAAAACCTTTGGCAGTAAGAGTTAACAGAACTAGCTTACCTGAAGGCTTTGAGGCTCACCAACCAATTGGTTGGGTAAGTATTTAACAAGATTGGCTAGCTCATGAAGCTGACTAATGGCTTCGGCACCTTCTAGCTTCATTAGTTCACGATCATCGCGCATTTCAGTCCAGGTGATGCCGTAATCAGACACGAGGAATCGGATGAGGTGGTTGTCACCTAGGCTCACCATGAATGATGCACCATTCATTTGAATGCCGCAGGTATAGCAAGAGGCTGGATAGCCGTTATGCTCAAGCACTTTAGAGAGAGCTTGGAGGCTCATTACAAGGTCTTGAACAAACTGGCGATGTTGATCGGCAAGTCGTAGAAACACAGGATTCTCCCAATCATCACAATGTCATTGTATCTATCTTTAGACTTTTTTAAACATTCATTCAAAAAAAGACTTGATTTTTGAGCGCTGGTTATGCGTCTAAGACTGGGGTGAGCTTAGATTCGTTCCAAGATCTTTAGGTTTTATCTAGGTATCTCAAAGATTTAGCCTTTGGATCTAGATTGCCCTAAAGCGCTGTTTCTTCAATCAAGGGGGGCATATGCTTCAGTGATGGGCGAAGCGAAGTTCTGAATGTAGCATTTCTATCGTGCTTTGGGTGTAATTCTAACGAGTCATAGCAATAAAGGTGCGATGACGGGGGCTATTACTGTCTATGAAAGGTGGATTAAATCCCGAATTGATAATGGACTGCTGGAGATCGAGGGTAAAGTATTCGTCTAGGTAGGGTTCGGTGCTTTTGAGGAGTGTAAAGACGTAGGGCGGCAGTGTGGCAAATACGTCTGATTGGGGGTTCATATCCATTATGGCGAGATGTCCACCAGGCTTGAGGAGACGGTGTGCTTCTTGCAGTATGGCTTGAGTGGCGTGTTGTGGTAATTCATGGCACATTAAGCAGGTTGAAACTAAGTCAAAGCTTTGGTCTGGAAAGGGCGTGGCTTCTGCGGCGGCGTGAACCCACTGAAGGGATCGTTGGGTTTGCTGGGTGCGGTAGTGGGCGATCGCCAAGAAATAAGGCGACAAATCCAGCCCTGTGATGGCGGCGTTGGGGTAGGTATCTTGAAGGGCAAAGGTACTCATGCCGACGCTACACCCCAAATCTAGAATGGTTTGGGGATTGGTCGGGATTTGTTGTTTCAGACGCGTGTGGAAACTTTCTCTAAGACGGGCATCTCCTTCCTTTGACCCTGCATCTGACCAGATGCGGGCATGAGCGGCGTAAGCGGCAACCTCTACCTCTGTTGCGGCTTCCCAGCTTAGGTTTCCGGTTTTGTAGGCGTGGAATGGCTGTAGGTAATAGTTAGGATAGGTAAGGTTAGGATTTTGAATCTGTGCGAGTTCTGTCTGCCAGGTGTCTTCTCCGCGTGACCTTAGGGTTTGCGCATCCTGTGTCCACTGCACCCCGATAGATTCGGCACGCTTAATCATCATGGATCTGGCCTGATGCTTGAGAAGGTTGGCAATGGGGGCGATCGCCAAGGCTCTGTTAATCAAGTGAGAGGCTAACCCGATAGAAGGAGCAGCGGCAGAGGTCATAGGTAAAGCAAGCATTGGTTCACTCTATATATTACAGAGTAAAACCCAGGGGATCGCACCCTATGTCATGAGTTGTGGCTTACCCTCTTGAAGCAACCCTTGGCGCACATTAAGATTAGGGTCTGATTGATCGAACTTGTGCCCACAGAGGAA
>JBGSVR010000698.1:0-2436 GCA_041752855.1 Thermosynechococcaceae cyanobacterium | reverse complement strand
CGGGGAAACGCCAGGACAGGTGATTATGCAAACCTATTGCCCCGAAACACCCGAAATTAGCGCAGTGCAGCGCTATGAGTTTCAAGCCTGCGTTGATGCCGAGCTGCAAAAAAGAGCCGAACTGAACTATCCACCCTACGGACAGCTTATTTTGCTGCGCTTTAGCAGCCCTGAAGCCGAAAATGTCGAAAAAGTCGCCGATCAAGTTGCAGAAGTGTTGCGAAGTGCAATTGAACGAGATCAGGCAATGGTAGAAATACTAGGGCCAGCCCCCGCCAATATCTTACGGGTTGCGAGTCGGTTTCGGTGGCAGTTGATGTTGAAGATGCCGCCTAATCCTGCAGGAAACCCTCACCAATGGGCGCTACCTGTTCAGGAGATGCAGAGTTGCTGCGATCGCAACACTCGCCTCACGATAGATGTAGATCCGTTGAGCTTACTGTAGTCAAGCAGTCAGGTGGCTAGATTGCACCTCTAACGCCAACATACCCGTCACTATGAGTTTCTTTGATCTTCTAGCGTAAAATAACAACCAAATGCACAGGCCACAACCCAAAAGGTAAGGAGCTGAGTAACAACGGTTTCCCACATAGGTAGAACTGCGCTTGTAAACTTCTCTTTACACACCTTAAATCATTCTTAAGCCTTTGGCAATAGATTAAGATTTTCCTGGGTCTGTCTTAGCTGCTGCCGCTGCCCAAAATCAACAGGCCAATAAACGAACCGCTATTCCAGAGGCTGTGCAGCAGCATGGAGGCCAACAGATTGCGCGATCGCCAGTACACCACGCCCAACACCATGCCCAACAGCGACAGCGGCAGCACATCTCCGAGGTTGAGGTGGGCTAAGGCAAAGATGAATCCACTCAGGGCGATCGCCTGCCAAGCGGGCATATAGCGCGTGAGTGACGTTAAGAAAAACCCGCGAAAGAGGGTTTCTTCAAACAGCGGGGCGCATACCGCCACCAAAAACCACAGCAGCGCAATGGTGAAATTATCGTGACCCTGCAAAATAATTTCTAAAATGGGGTTGCCACCGCCCTGATCCTTCAGCAGCTTTTGATTGAGCAACGAAATAATCAGCACAAGGGGCAGCGCTACAAAGTAGCCCCCCAGCCCCCAGCCAATCCAGTTGCCCTTTAAGTTCAGTCGTAGCCACCGCAGCACGTTGGGGATATAGGGCTGTAGCGAAATCTGCAAGATGCCTAACCCCACCACCATCAGGCACCCATAGCTGAACAGCGCAAAATACGCCTGAAGCCGACCGTCAAAGGTCGAAGGCTTGATGCCGAGCAGCGAAACGACTAAGGGCACAAAAACATAGCTCACGCCAAAGAACGCAGTAAACCACAGCACCATAACCTGCCAAATCGTCTCTGTAGGCCACACAACAGCCCCTGGAAGGATTCGTTCTGAAGTAGTGACGCCTCTGTCACCTTCAGAAACAGACGCTTGGTATGGAGCTGCGATCGCCGCATCAGCTAACTCTTTTCCCACCAACGATGGATTTTCGCCCATCCCTCCTTGAGTCTCTAAACCTTTTCCTGGCTGCTGCTTTAGAAACGTGCGAATCCCCCACGTCAGTAGAATGGCAATCCCCACAAAACTGCCCAACACGGGCATTGCTCCCACCGCCAGTAGTCTCAAAAATGCACTTTGGGCAGTTGATTGCTGTGTTGCTACTAAGGCCAATGCGGCATCCGGTCGCTGCTGAAGGCTATATAGCTTAGAAAGTGCTTGAAACCGAAACCAGCCCTTGAGGTTTTTGCTCAAAATTGCGTCAGCATCGGGCAGTAAACGCGGCGGATCGCTCCAGATCCCCTGCAAGACCTGAGCGGTAGGCACTATTTGCTGCGTGCTGGCTTGCGTTTTTGGAGTATTGACCAAGTCTGTCCAGAGCTGGATCGCTTTGTCTGTCTCTCCAGATCGTGCGTAGAGTATCCCCAACCGTAAATTGAGTTCGTCAATCAGACGGCCTCGGACGTTTTGGGGCGATTTTACGAGAGGGGCAGGCGCAGGCTCCACGTCTAACTTGTCTGATAGTGGCTTCTGGGTAATGCTTGATGTGTTTTGTTTTGAAGCCTTAACGCCCTGCTTGAGGCTATCTAAATCTTTCTGAGCCGAATCTCGAACCGTCTCATAGTTTTTTGCAGCATCTTTAATCGGGTTGTCCCCCAGGAAAGATTTTTGCAAAGAAGCCTCTCCCTGCACCGATTGATTCAGCACCTCCCACTCTGAGGCATTAAGCACCAAATCAGACTGATACAGATTGAGCTGACTTTGAACCTGCGGCTCTGTCCAACTGCTAATCAGCGCCGTACTCATCAGCACACTAACCAGGATCGTGAGCGCCACCAAAACGGGTCGATAAACTTTCATGCCCTTGAGAGATCCTTTTAGCTGAACGTGGGTTGAGCGGGTGTTTCCATCTATATCA
>JBGSVR010000697.1:0-3177 GCA_041752855.1 Thermosynechococcaceae cyanobacterium | reverse complement strand
CATCATCCTGAGCTTTCTGACATCAGCAGCGTGGACGCGCTCTGGATGGGTCTGCATCACTTCTACAGCGGTTTTGATAGCGGTGATGGGGCTTCGCAGCTCATGGGAGGCATCAGCCGTAAACTGCTGGAGCTTTTCCATACTGCGCTCAATAGGACGGAGCGATCGCCGCGCCAACCACCCTCCCGTTACGCCCATTAATCCAATTGCAACGGCACCGCCAATGCCTAAGCCCAACCGCAGCCGATCCAGATCTTCTTCTACGTCGTGGGTGTCCATACTCACCCTGACGTAGCCTTGAGGAACCTGACCTTGAACTACGACCGGAAGCGTCAGGGAGCGAAGATTTTCCTGCTGTAGTGTTTGAAACTGCGGCGTAAACGCTTGAAAAGGTATTTTGCGCCCTGCCACTGAAAGTCGCTTACCCGCCGCATCAAACCATTCCACCGTCTCCGTTGTCTTTTGTAAATCCTGCCATGGCAAATCTAGGTCAGCATCCTGATCAATCACCGCAGGTTGTGTGCGATCGCCGCCCCCAGCACTGTGAGGAACTGCCGATAGATTGTGCTTGGCGGCCTCTGCAATGGTGGCTAAGTGAACGTCAAGCGCTTGCAAAAGACTAGCGTAAAAAACCTGATAGACCGCCGCCGCCGAGAGTCCCATCACGACCGTCATTGCGCCCAAATAAGAGAGCAACAGCTTTAGGCTTAATGCCCGAAATAGCGGTTGAGTCGGATGAATATGTCTTGGATGCCTACGCTTCGTCCATTGATTTAAGTCGATACCCCAAGCCATAAACCGTTTCGATAACATCATCCGCTGCTCCTGCCGCCTTCAGTTTTTGCCGAAGTCCCCTTAAATGAACTTTGATGGTTTCTTTTCCTGGCGGATCTTCCGAAGGCCAAAGATGGTTCAAAATCTCATCCGGTCGAACAATACAGCCCCCACCTCGCAGAATAAAGGCCAGCAATCCGTATTCTTTAGGCGTTAACGCCAGTTGCCGATCGGCGTATTCAACCTGCCCCGTCCCCGAATTAAGCCGCAACTCGCCCCACTCTAGGACGTTTGGAACCAAAGCCTTGTGCCGTCTTAGCAGCGCTCGCACCCTGGCTAATAGCTCACTTAGGTCAAAGGGTTTAACTAAATAGTCATCTGCACCAACATCTAGTCCCAACACCTTATCTAAGGCAGTGTCCTTTGCCGTCAGCATAAGGACGGGCATTGTATAGTGAGCCTGCCTAAGCTGTTGACAGAGGCGAAGGCCATCTAATTTAGGCAACATCCAATCTAAAATCACTAAATCATAGGGATAGGTTTGAATTAGAGTCCAGCCTAAGGCTCCGTCTAACGCGGTATCCACGACATAATGCTGATCGGTGAGCGCTTCAACCAGCGATTCGGCAATCCATCCATCATCTTCGACAAGCAAAATTTTCATGCTGGATGTGAATCCTTGCGCAACACTGGCTTCCAGTATCGCCAGTCTTCAGGCACCCTAAGACCTTCTTTCCAAGATCTTTACCAGAAGTACCCTACTATCCAGTCTAGTCAGTATTGTCGAATCACTATTCTCGAAGGGACTGTATGAGCCGATTTCAATTATTGCTAGTGGGCAGCTTGGTACTTTTAGGCTTAAGCAGTTGTGGAGAGCCTCAAGCTTCTGTACCAGAAACGTCTTCGACCGCTGCTGTAAAGACTGAGGCCGCAGCGAATCCAGCGGCTGGCTTTACGGCGCTGCAAAACGTGACAGAAAAAACCACTGCTGCGGTCAAAGCTGAAAAATTCGACCAAGCTAAAGCAGACTTTGAGAAGTTTGAAGACGCTTGGAAAACCGTTGAAGATGGGGTTAAGGTAAAGTCTTCTAAAACCTATGACGCCATCGAAGAAGGGCTAGATGCTGTTAATGGCGAACTTAAAAATAAGCAGCCCGATAAAGCTAAGATGCTCGCCGCATTGCAGTCTCTTAGCCAGAATATTGTGACAGCAGCTAAGTCTTAGACCCAAATCCCCCGTAGATTTAGGTCTAGCTGCGCACCATAATCCAAGGCATTAAGCGTTAGATCCTGCGCTGGAGTTGAGCGGCTCTAGGGCAGGATTATCTTGAGGAAATTCCAAACAGTAGCCTGCGCCGTAAACCGTCTTGATAAATTTGGGATGGCGCGGGTCGGGTTCTAGCTTTGTGCGCAGGTGACGGACGTGAACCCGAATGGTTTCAATATCGTCATTCGGGTCATAGCCCCAAACCTCCTGCAAAATCTCGCTGGGCGAAACCGTTTGACCATGACGCTGCAATAAACAGTGCAGTAACTCAAACTCTAGCCGCGTTAACTTAATAACTTTTTCAGCCCAAAGAATTTCAAACCGCTCTGGTACCAGCGTCAGCGGCCCATAACTCAAAATCTCGGTGTGCTTTGCCGCTTGGGGAATGCGATCGGTTCGGCGCAGTAGCGCCCTTACCCGCGCCAGCATTTCTTCTAACTCAAAGGGCTTAGTAAGGTAGTCATCTGCCCCTGCATTAAACCCTTCTACCTTGTCTTGGGTTTGCCCCAATGCGGTCAGCATGATCACCAAAACATTTGCGGTGCGTTCGTCTCGGCGCAGACGTTGGCAAATAGTAAAGCCATCGACCTTAGGCAGCATGAGATCTAGCATGATTAGATCAGGCACCATCTGTACGGCTAAGGCTTGCCCCTTGATGCCGTCCGTAACCTGGGTCACATCGTACCCAGCCATCTCTAAATTGATGGCAACCAATTCTGCGATCGCCGGATCGTCATCAATAACCAGTATCCGAGGCTTCATTTATACACTCAACGAGAGGAGGATAGTGCTGTTTTAAAGAGAATGTGAGGATTTAGGGCATTTTAAGGTTGGATTGATATAAAAAACACCTGATAGGATTATAGGCTCTAGCTTCAAATTCTTTTTGCGATCGCCCGACTGAATCGTCAATTTTTGCTCCATTGCCCCATTCAAATTATCGGTCAAGCTAGCACCCTTCAAGAAAAATTTAAAATTCGCTTGCCAAATCAACACTCCTTTCGCTAGTATTGTACTTGCTGCAATCCTCAGTAGCTCAGTGGTAGAGCGGTCGGCTGTTAACCGATTGGTCGCAAGTTCGAGTCTTGCCTGGGGAGTTTAGATAATCATTCTATTTCTGGATCGCAGACTAAAACA
>JBGSVR010000696.1:0-4128 GCA_041752855.1 Thermosynechococcaceae cyanobacterium | reverse complement strand
TGCCTGAGGGATACAGCGCGTTAGCACCTGAATGGGCATTCTTTGCAAAAGTGATATCCAGCCGGATTGTGCCGTTGGTGTAGCGCCTGTATCCACTGCCCAGTCGATGCGGTTAATGCCTTCCTGCTGCAAAAACGGCACCAAAGACTGAGTGGCACTGAGGCGATCGCCACTATTCACCACCACCGTCCCTTGAGGGTGCTGAATCACCATCATCGGGGTGCGGGTTTGGTCAAAGACCGTGACGGCAAACCGCTGGGTCTGCACCTGCCAAAGCGGAACGATGACCAGCAGAAAACCAATGGCTGTAGCAAAGCGCCAATGTTTTTGGCATTGCGGCACCAGCCAAACCGCCACAATGCAGCCGTACAGCGCCAAGACCTGAAGCAAAGAGATTTTGCCCAGGGCTAAGGAATTGCCTGGTAGTTGGCTAATGCCCTGCACAATTGCCATCAGAAGCTGAGTGGGCCAGTACAAAACCCAGGCGAAACCGCTGCCCAATAAAGGCCAAGCTAGCGCAGCCAAGCTGCTGATAAAGCCGCCAATGGTTAACCCTGAGAGCAGCAGCGCAACGCTCACGTTTGCCAATAAGCCATAGAACGGCAGCACCCCAAAGATATAGAGCTGGAGCGGCAGCGTCCATAGGGTAGCCGCCAAGGGTACGGCAAGCAGTGAGGCTAGAGTGGGCGGCAGCCAGTCTAAGGCTGTGGCAATGGGTGTTGCAGAAACCATTAGCCCTAGAGTTGCCAGAACGCTAAGCTGAAACCCCAAGTCCCAAATCCACAATGGCTTAATGATCAGCATTAAGACGGCAATCAGCAGCAGGGCAGGGACAGCTCGTACCTTACCCTCTAGCCCTAAGGCAGCCAAGCTGGCAAACCCCATTAAAAGTGCCCGCACAATAGAAGGCTCTGCCCCGCACAAAAATCCGTACAGCAGCAGCGCCCCAAACCCCAGCAAAACCTGACCGGAGAGCGAAAGCCGCGATCGCCCTAACCCCAGCACTACCGACAAAATCAGCGACACCTGAAACCCAGATGCCGCCAGCGCATGGGCTAACCCCGACTGAATAAACGCATCTTTGAGATCGTAGGGCACATCCGCCGCGTCTTTACCCAGCACCAGTGCGCCCAGCAGCGAACCTGTGCGTTCATCCGTGCCGTTTTGGAGCGATCGCACAATTCGGGCGCGAATCGCCCAACCACCCCAAGTGCTTCCCTCGCGATCAATTTGAACGGTCGATCCTTTTAACCCTGAGAATGAACCTTCTCGCGCTAAATAGGTGGCAAAGTCAAAGCCGTGGGGTCGCGTGACTTTCTGTGGCTTATAAAGCGATCCGGTAATAGTAATCGTCTGACTCGGATGCAGGTTTTTGGCTGCTTTGCGAGGTAGGGTGACAAACACATTACCAGAAACAGCCTGACTGCTCCCCTCTACCGTAGCCTGCTGTGCAGTGAGCCAGAGCTGCACGGTTCCTCGTCGGGTGAGGGCTGGGCGACTTTGGATAATGCCTGAAACCTTTGCGATGGTGCGGGTTTGATTAGACTGCACTAAACGGCTCACATCATTGGGCGCAGGATAGGGCAAAGACATCTGAAGGTAGCCAGCCGCTAAAAGACTAATGCCAGTTGCGACGAGCCACCAGCGAGAGGTTGGACTACGCCACCACGTTTGCGGAATGGGGATATGGTGCCGCCGCGAGAGGTGAAGGAATTGGGGCGATCGCATCCATGCCGCCACCAGCCCCAACCCAGTCAGCAGCAGCGTACCCCAAGGCAGTGCAGTAAAAAGTAGCCCTAGAATATAGGCACAGCACAAGAGAACAGCCACAGATTTGCTCAACCCAGATGATGTCAGCATTCATTCTCGGAAACAAAAAGGTTCAAAAAACCGACACTCCATGAAACAACTTCATTATTTAGGGTTTTGTGTCACGGCGCGATTAATCACTATTTTGTTCAAATCAACCAAAAGAAAGAGTTGACTTGAGGGAAGATGAACTAGCATTACGTTGTAAACTTTTGTGTTTTTATTCCAAAAAATTTCGCTCATCTAAGGGTTGTTCTCATGCAGCGGTTTATTCATAAGCTTGATCTGGCAAAAGCAGCCCTCGGAAGACCATTGATTATATTGAGCATTTTTGCTGCGTCCCTTATGGGATGCAGCTCTATTCCTAAAGATGAAGCCGACGCTCAAACTCGTCGAGGCCAAGGCGATCAGAACAATCAACCCGCTTCGGTAGATGTGGCGGTTGCGCGTGCTGCTCCTTCACAAAGCGGTCTTGAGTATGTAGGCACCACCCAGCCCTACCGTCAGATCTCTCTGCGCACGCAGGTCGAAGGTCAGCTTTTAAGTTTACGGGCGGATGTCGGTGATGCCGTCACCGAGGGTCAGGTGCTGGCACAAATTGACGATAAGGTGCTAACTACAGCAGTGATTGAGGCAACGGCAGAGGTGGCGGCGTTAGAGTCTGAGGTGGCTCAGGCGCGCGCTCAGGTCAGTGATGCCCTACGGCAGGTCGAGTCTGCGCGGCTCCAGCTTCAGCAGGCGCAGGCGGATGCGGCACGATTTAATAAGCTGTATCGGGCAGGGGCGATCGCCCAGCAGCAGGCAGAGCAGGCGCGTACCGCAGCAGGGACGGCACAGCAGGCATTCCGCTCAGCTCAAGAAGTGGTTCGCACCCGTCAGCAGGCGGTGAGTGCAGCCCAGCGACGGGTGGGGGCACAGCAGGCCGTCATTGCCCGCGAACAGGAGCGCCAATCTTACACAACCCTTACCGCTCCTGTGACGGGCGTTGTGTTAGAGCGCGTCTCAGAGCCTGGAAATTTGGCACAGGCGGGGAGTGAGGTCTTAAAGCTGGGTGACTTTAGCCAAGTTAAAGTGTCGGTTCAGGTTTCAGAGCTAGAACTAAGCAAAGTTAGAGTGGGGCAACCCGTTGGGGTCAAGCTGGATGCCTTTTCAAGGGAGTCTTTTCGCGGTCAGGTGAGCCGAATTTCACCTGTAGCAGATGCGACGGCAAGGCTGGTGCCAATTGAGGTCACAATGCCCAACGTGGGTGCCCGCATTGGGAGTGGCCTACTGGCACGGGTTAGTTTTGGAGGGCAGGCCAGTAACGCAATTAGAGTACCGGAAGCAGCCTTTCAAACCAACCGTAAGCGCGGCGAGCGGCAGGGAGGTAGCGGCGGCAATGCTCCTAATCGTGAGCAGCAGCCCCAAAAGGCCGGAACGCTATACGTCGTTCAGGGTTCTGGTCAGCAAGCTAAGGTTGCTACGCGCAATGTGACCTTAGGCCAGCGTCAGGATGGACTGGTGACGGTGGTTGCGGGGTTAAGTGAGGGCGATCGCATTGTCGTCCGCAGCAGTAAACCTCTCAAAAATGGCGATGCCGTCAAACTCAGCATTTTGTCAGAGCCTTCAAAGACTTAAAAGCAATTCTAAGCCGTTAGATCGTTCGTAGATTAATTTCTGTAGCCCTCCATTACATACCTGTGACCTATGACGCAAGATCTAAAACCTACGGGTTTCAGCCTCAGCGCTATTTCCATCCGCCGTCACATTGGGACGCTAATGCTCACCTTAGCGGTGATTGTCATTGGGGTCTTTTTTATCTCAACCCTTCAGGTTGATTTACTCCCGTCTATTACCTATCCTCGCATTGGGGTACGGGTGGACGCACCAGGGATCTCCCCAGACGTAGCAGTAGATGAGGTCACAAAGCCGCTAGAAGAAGCGCTTTCTGCCACTGAAGGGGTGGTGCAGGTGTACTCTCAAACGCGGGAAGGGCAGGTCAGCCTTGACCTATTTTTTGAGCCAGGAGGCAACATTGACCAGGCGCTCAATGACGCAACCGCAACCTTTAACCGTGCCAGAGGGCAGCTCCCCGACACTATTCAAGAACCACGCCTGTTTAAGGTAGATCCCTCCCAACTGCCCGTCTATGAGTTTGCGCTGACCTCTCCCTCTCTCAAAAGTTCTGAACTGCGCGTGTTTGCCGAAGAAGAGCTGGCGCGAGAGTTAGGCGTTGTTTCCGGCGTTGCGGCTGTAGATGTCTCGGGTGGTGTGGATGAAGAAGTGCGGGTACTGGTCGATCTAGATCGGCTCCAGTCTCAAGGGATTGGACTCAATGCC
>JBGSVR010000695.1:0-3603 GCA_041752855.1 Thermosynechococcaceae cyanobacterium | reverse complement strand
ATTTTGCATCAGCATTGCAAAGGCTCCAGCCCCTAAACCTACTTGAGGCCACATTCGATAGCAGGGCAAATCCGTTAAATGGGATTGGTAAGCCGTCAGAGGTTCTACAGGTTTCGCCTCAAACTGCGGAAACTTTCGCAGCAGCCACTGCCCTACCTGCTCATTTTCTTCGGGTGCAAACGTACAGGTGGTATAGACCAAATGCCCCCCTGGTGCCACCAACTGTGCCGCATTGGCTAAAATCCGCTTCTGCCGCTGGGCATTTTGCTTGATCGTCATGGGATGGAAACACCCCTCCGCTTTTCCGCCCTTCGCCAACAGCGACTGTCCAGAGCAGGGCGCATCCACCACAACCAAATCTGCCGTAGATGGCAGCCGCAGGGCTAAATGGCTTGGGTCTGTACTGAGGGCGATCGCCGGATTCACCCCGCACCGCTTCAGGTTCCCAATCAGCATCCCCACCCGCTTTCCGATGGTTTCATTGCAGATGAGCTGATGGGGCTGGTGCGATCGCCACATAAAAATACTCTTGCCCCCTGGTGCTGCACACACATCAATTGCAACCCTAGGATGGGTGGGCAGCGCCATCAAAACCGAAGCCGCAAACACCGACGAAAAATCGAGACAGTAGTAATGCCCCGCTTCGTGAAGTGCATGGGCACCAGGGGTAGACCCCACCGCTAGGCGGTCAACAAATTCAGGCTGCCAGGGGAGCGGTGGCTCTACGGCAAACGGCATCACATCAGGGCGCGGTTTCAGCCATAGAATACAGGATGGGTAAGGCTGTGGATCTGTCAGCGCCTGGATAAACGCATCTTGAGTAACGGCAGTTTCAAACAGCTTTTGGCTTAACTTAATGAGTAACTGAGACGGCGGCATTAAACCCATGATCGATGCAAATTTTTATAGTTGGGATCAGCCATTTTGATCAATCTTGCGCGACTGCCGCGTCTTGTTTTGGCGCTAGGGGTGCCGCTACTGTTTTTTGCGATCGCCCTGTGCGTAATGCCCATCACCAACACCCTTCAGTTTGACCCCGATGAAGGCATCGAACTTGCTAAGGCAACGCTCTATAGCCAAGGCTATCAGCTCTACGACCCCATTTGGAACGATCAGCCGCCGCTGTTGACCCTGCTTCTGGCTGGCTGGCTGAAGTTATTTGGCTCTCAAATTGTAGCGGCTCGGCTGCTTATTTTAGGCTTTGCGACGGTTCTCGTCGGCTCATTTTTTAACACCCTTGCGCTCATTGTGGGTCTTTGGCCTGCCTTGCTCGGCACCATTGGCCTATGCCTAACCCTAGATTTTTTGAGATTGAGCGTCTCTGTCATGCAGGGGCTACCTGCGATCGCCCTGGTAATGCTGGCAATTTACCTGTTGATTGAGACATCACAATATCCAGCAAAAAAGAGTGCTATCAGTCTTAGGGGCTGTTTGAAAAGCCTCATTCATTTCTGCATTAAGCCCCCCCGACCCCCCAAGATTGGGGGGAGAAAGCCGAACACTAGGGTCATTTCCCCCCAATCTTGGGGGGCTAGGGGGGCGAGTGTAATATCTATGAAACGCCTTAAACCGTTTCTTAAGTCTCCAAACACCGCACTCACACCTTGGAGCCATCTAAAGATAATTGCCTCTGGCGTTTGTTTTGGCCTCTCACTCCAAATCAAGTTCTATACCGCGTTACTCCTACCTGCCTGCTTTCTACACTTAGCCTTAGGTTCATCTCTCCAAGATTGGCGGCACTTCAAAATCAGTCGGCTCCGTTTGGGACTCGTTTGGTTTGCTGCCTGTACTGTCACCGTTGTGGCGATCGCATCCCTAACCCACTCACTCTCAATCGCTCAGGTGCTGGGCACCCACTTTGATGGCGCGGCTCAAGTCAGCCTTCAGCGGGAGCGAAGCTGGCAGCTATTGCTCATGTTTCTAGCGCAGGATCTGGACTATACCCTTCTAGCTGGGGTGGGGATTTATCTGCTACTTAAACAAAAGTCACCCTTGCCTATGCTGCCGTTGGTTTGGCTCATCACCGTTTGGGTTGCGCTCACCTACTATCAGCCGCTTTGGTATCACTACTATCCTTTAATCTCCATTCCGGTAATTTGGCTGGCAACCTATGGTCTAACGCCGTCCTTCAATTTCTTTCGCCAAAAGCAGTGGGTTAAAACCCTAGGTTGGCAGAATTTTAAGCGTCCCACCTTAAGCGGCGTTGCGGCGGGGTTTGTACTGTTTGCGATCGCCCTTACGCCCATTAAACTAGGGGTCAACGCATTCATCAATTATCAGTTTGTCGCAGAATCTAAGCCAAAGCTTGAAGTGATTGAAAAGGTAAGAGCATTACAGCCTTCAACCCAGTGGCTGTTTACAGACCTCCCCATTGTGGCTTTTTACACAGGTCTTAAAGTGCCACCAGAACTAGCAGTATTTTCAACCAAGCGGATTGCATCGGGTAGCCTCAGTGACGCAAAACTTATAAAAATACTGCAAACCTATCAACCCGAACAGGTCTTACTAGGCCGTTATCCTAAAGTAGAAGCTGCGCTAGCCCCCTATTTAAGTCAGCATTACCGAAAACATTACGAAAAAGATAAAGTGACTCAGTATGTCCTTAAGTCAGCCCAATGAGCAATTGCGCCAATCTACTATAAAACGGGTTGCGGGTTGAGCGACCTGTCCTGAGCCTGTCGAAGGGAGTCGAAACCCAATCCCCTCTAAAACTCTTTCATCTATGTCAATGCCCCATGCCATTGAGTTTCGCAACGTCACCTACACCCTTGAGGGGCGTGATTTAGTCACACAACTCAGCTTTACGGTACAGCCAGGAGAAACCTTGGTACTGCTAGGGCGAAGCGGCTGCGGTAAATCAACCACTCTCAAACTCATTAATGGTCTGCTGATGCCCAGCTCAGGCCAAATTTTAATTACAGGACAATCCACCGTTCAATGGAATCTGATTCAGCTTCGGCGACAGATTGGCTACGTCATTCAAGATGTGGGGCTATTTCCGCACTTTACCGTGGCGCGGAACGTGGGTCTTGTACCGTCCCTGCTGGGATGGGCTGCTGGGCAAATTCAGGCCAGGGTGTATGAGCTACTCGAAACCGTAGGTCTAAACCCCACTCAGTTCGCCCAGCGCTATCCCCATCAGCTTTCGGGTGGGCAGCGGCAGCGGGTTGGCGTGGCGCGGGCATTAGCGGCAGATCCACCATTTTTGCTTATGGATGAGCCGTTTGGTGCGTTAGACCCCATCACGCGCCTAGAGCTACAGCAAGAGTTTATCCAGCTCCAGCAGCGGCTGCAAAAAACCATTGTGTTTGTGACCCATGATGTACAGGAGGCGCTACTGCTCGGCACCCAGATTGGGCTAATGCAGTCTGGAGAACTGCTGAGTCTCTGTACGCCCTCAGAATTTTTAGCCTCAACTAACCCTGAAACCCAAGCATTTCTGAAAGGTTTTCGCATGACGGCGGCCTAAGTACAGGACAAAAATTGAAGGGATAGTCGAAAGTCATCCTCATTGATAGGAGAAGGATTGAGAACAATCTGTCGAATATAGTCAAACCCTAAGCGAAATAGACTCTTTGCGCGTCTTCCATGCTTTTTAAGCAC
>JBGSVR010000694.1:0-1991 GCA_041752855.1 Thermosynechococcaceae cyanobacterium | reverse complement strand
TTGGGCATCTTGCGAGGGACGAAGCGGCGCACTGCAAAAATGCTCACCAAAGACAGCACCATCCAAAGTACAACCTGCCAGCCAAACAGATTGGGAATCAATAGCGAGAAAAATCCGGTCGCAATGGCGCTCAGCCCCATCACCATTTCTACAAAAGCGGTAGGGAAAATCAGCTCTAGTACACATAGCACTAAACCTATCCCAATCCAGAATCCTGTCACTGCAACCATAGATATGTTTGATTGATGGCTGATCTTGACGCTTCATCCTCAATCATAGGTGCGCACTGTAGCAATATCGTTGAATGTTACATAAGCAAATCCAAAATCCGAAACCTAGCAATTTGTTTAATCTCAGCTAGCGCCTGTGTCATTTCTGCCTCAGACGAGTGCTGCAAACGACTCTCAAACGAGGCTAAAATGCTGGCCTTTGTATGGTTTTTGACCGCAACAATAAACGGAATCCCAAACCGCGCTTTGTACTGCTGATTGAGGGCTTGAAACTGCTCAAACTCCTCTGCACTAAGTCGATCTAGCCCAACACCCGCCTGTTCCTTTACCGATGCCTCCGCCATTTTGACTCTTGCCCCTAAATTAGGGTGCGCCTGAATCAGCGCCAATTTTTCGCTATCAGACATTGCATCAACACAGTTAGCCATTGCCCTATGCAGGTCATCCACATTGGTAAACGGTCGCCTAAGCCAAACCCGACGGGCAATATTGGGCGTTGCTTCAAAGACATCACCTAATGCAGCAACAAAGTCAGTTTGATTCATTTGGTTGAGTGTGGCGATCGCATAAACCATTGGTCAACTTCCTCGATAAGTGCTGTAGGCCCAAGGCGAAGTTAGAAGAGGCACATGATAATGCACCGAAGTATCTGCAATGCCAAACCGAATAGGCACCTGATCTAAAAAAGGGAACTCTGAAGAGAGATTAGCTTTATCTGCAAAGTAGGTGCCAACGGCAAACACAAGTTCATACACCCCAGTTTGAAACTCATCCCCTATAAGTAATGGCGTATCCGTCCGTCCATCACTGTTAGTGGCTACTGTTTTGAGCAAAATTCTTTGTGTAGGATCTTTCTGGATCGACCATAATTCCACTGTCATGTGGGCTGCGGGTTGTCCAAAAGCTGTATCTAAAACGTGGGTGGTGAGCTTACCTGTCATACCGTTAATGTTGTGTCGGGTTTATTCCAGTTACTATGAATCTTTGCCAGTTCCGTCATACCTTGTAGGATAGGTTCGCTAATGTGACGGGGAAATCCTGCTGGCAGTTGTTCAGTAACCTGCAAGACAACCTCATGGGCTTGTTCAAGCATTTCAGTCAAAATTTGTTCAGCTTTTTCCTGAGAAAAATTAATAGCTTTAGCCGTCGATAAAAAGTGTCTAGGCTGAATTCTAGCCCAAAGATAATGGTTTTTATCTTTCCCCCGCAAAGCCATCGCCATCTTAGCCTTCTGCCGAGGGAGTGTATTAGATTGCATCAAGGGGTACACAGACATCACGTCATAGAGTGGCGTTAAACGGTAGCTGCCGCCTGGCTCAAGGTAAATGCTGAAGTTTTTTGCATGACCATCGGTGGCTGCTAACAACCAGAATAAAACTTGACTCCGAAAAAATATTTCTCTATCTGCATCTGCGGATCTTGCCCCCAGCAATATCTGCATAATTTCAGCCATCCCTGGACCTCCATCTGATTGATACTTCAAGTTTGGGGAGACTCCGAGAGCCTGACACATGTCTTCCTGAGGAAGCCTCATCAGCCATGTCTCATCTTTTGACCAGCGCCGATCAAATCGCTTTACCACTAATACTTGGACTTTAGACTAAACAGGGAGGAAAGCGGTCAGCCGTAGAAGACTGACCACTCGATGATGGAAGCTGAAAGTTGATAAACATATCGGCTTCATCATGACCAGTTTGCAAAATCTTGAGATATTTCGCCATCGTACCTATCTGCTATTGGGAAACGGCAGGGATGCACTGT
>JBGSVR010000693.1:0-5368 GCA_041752855.1 Thermosynechococcaceae cyanobacterium | reverse complement strand
AGGGAGAGGGTTGGGGTGAGGGATAAAGGTTGAGGTGCTTTAATCCATGATCCTTAGCGAGATGACTCATCCTGCCTGCTCGTAGACAATACCGACCAGAACCACTGCGATCGCAGCAAAAAAACGCCCAGCGTTACCACTAGCAGCATCCCAGTTTGGATCTTATTTGCAGCCGTCCAATCTAAATTCCCCAGATAGCGTGTCCCCATCAAAATGGTATGGATGACCGCCAATACCAGTGCAGGAACCGCTAACCCATGCACCCAGACCCACCATTTTTGCAACACAAAGCGATCAAAGCTGGTGAGCGCAGGTGGCAGTAGGCACACAAGCGCGACAATTCCTGAACCCATACCCAATTGCTGAAGCGGGATCAAAAAGGGAACCGCGTCGATACGCCATGTAAACGTGTGGTCAAGCATGTGGGTGGTATGGGCGATCGCCAACCCAAACGCCCCCACGCCTAGCCCACGCCGATAGCGCAGCAGCCACGGTAGCTGATGGCTCAAAGGTCGAGCCACCAGCACCACCATCAGAAGGAAAAGAGCAGCGTGACCCGTGTAGTCCACCATCTCACTGGTGCGGAGTAAGGTCAGTATGCCAATGGCAAGCATGACCCAGCCACCCATCCGAAAAAGCTGCCCTCGACGATCTGCGCTCATCCAGGTGGCAGAAAGGCCAATGCCGACCATTGAAGGGAGCGTCCCCACCCCAAAAGCCAGCATCGTGGTCGCTCCACCCCAAAGCGAACCAGCCGCCGCCGCTTTAATTTGAGCCGCATACAAAAAACCACAGGGAATTAGCCCCCACGTTAGCCCGAGTAAAAACGGCGTAAGCCGATGGGATGTTGCAGAGGCACTCATGAGGAGAGCATTCAGCCGCTGGTGTAGCTTGCCTTGCAGCGGATGAAGGAGCGGAAGTTTAGGTAGCAAAGCGGGTGCAACCTGGGCTAGCCCCATCCAGATCAGCAGAACGCCCGTTAAAAAGGTGATGCCTTGACGCAGGGCACTGTCAATCCCCGCAAACTGTCCTCCTGCTACTAACACAGAACCAAGGGCACCAATGCCTGCGCCGACTAAGGCATAGCTGGTGATTCGGCCTAGATTGAGAAGGCTATGGAATAAGAGCGATCGCCCAACCGTTTTTTGCTCAGGCTGGGCTTCGGATAAAGACAGTGCGACCGCCAAAGGGCCACACATGCCGACACAGTGCCCAAAACTGCCCAGAAAGCCCAAGGCCATGACCAGCAGGAGATCGAGAACAGGCTGATTCATTGCGCCAGACCTAAGGGTTCTGCAAAGCGATCACTGGGGTCGTGTTTGACTGGGGATTAAAATCAGCGCCCAATACGGCACTTCTTCTGGGGCAACCTCAGCAATGGGACGGATTTGCTGATTGGGCATAGTTGCGCGTTCGATATAAAGGGCGCGCTCAAAAAGATTCAGTTCTTGCAATACGGCTTTTACCTTAGCAAAATGTCGGCCTAGCTTGATGATGATGGCAGCATCGGCAACGGCGAGGCGATCGCGCAATGTCTCTGCATCTAGCGTTGCAGGCATAATGCTCAGTACGTCGTTACGGTAGGTGAGGGGGGCACCCAGCATGGCGGCACTGGCAAAAGTTGAAGAAATCCCTGGCACCACTTCGGTATCAAAACGGTCTGCCAGCCGATTAAAAATGTACATACACGACCCGTACAGCATAGGGTCGCCTTCGCACAGCACCGCCACGTCACGACCTTCGCTAAGGTGTTGGGCAATGTGTTCGGCGGATTGGTCGTAGTAAGGCTGGGAGGAGCGCTCAACGCTGAAGGGTAGCGGCATGGGCAGCTCAATCTGGTCAGGTCGAATAAAGCTTGCCACAATCGCCCGTGCGAGTACCTTGCCGCTTTCCATCGTGGGGTAGGCAATGACGGGCACCGAGGTCAGAATGCGGTGAGCTTTTAAGGTCAGTAGCTCAGGGTCGCCAGGGCCAATGCCCAGTCCGTAGAGTCGTCCTTGTGATACCTGAGTCATATTTCCTGCTCCTGAGCTAACGCATTCACGGCTGCGGCTGCCATTGCACTCCCCCCCCGCCGTCCGTGGAGGGTAATAAACGGGATGCCGTGAGGGATCTCGGCTAACGCTGCCTTAGATTCGATCGCCCCCACAAAACCCACCGGAAACCCCAGAATTAATGCAGGTTTTGGCGCGCCTTCCTCTAGCATTTCTAAGAGCCGGAACAAGGCGGTTGGGGCATTGCCAATCGCCACCACTGCGCCTTCTAAGAAGGGTCGCCATCGCTCTAGGGCTGCGGCTGAGCGGGTATTTTGGAGGGTTTGGGCGAGGGCAGGCACGTCAGGCTCGTTGAGGGTACAAATCACATCGTTGTGGGCGGGTAGGCGTTTACGGGTCACGCCGTTTGCCACCATCTGAGCATCACATAAAATAGGGGCACCTTGGGCAAGGGCTTTGCGTCCAATGGCGGCGGCTCCCACAGAATAGGCTAGATCCTCTACGATATCGGTCATACCGCAGGCGTGAATCAGGCGCACCGCTACTGTTTCCATCTCCGCAGGCAGAAGCGCTAAATTTGCCTCTGCGCGAATGGTGGCAAAAGATTTCTGATAAATGGCATTGCCATCTCGAATGTAGTTCATCATGGCTGTCCGAGCGCTACGTCAAAGAGCTGCTGGAGTTCGGTGATCGCATGGCGATTCACAAAGTCTCCAAAAGATTCTTGCAAACTCTGCCGATGCTGTTGGTAAGCGCAAATCATAAATTCAATTTGCTGGGGTAGCGTGTCTGCATCACTCAGGTGATAGAGTACCCGACCAAACCTAGAGCCATCGTTTCCGACATAGACCTGGTACGCTTCAGCCCCCTGATGCTCAGTGCCCACTAGCGTAATATCCCCTGATTGGTGCTGGGCGCAGGATTTTTCACAGCCGCTGAAGTGAATATTGATGGGGGTATCTAAGGCGATACATCGCTCTAGATGGGCAGTCATGACTTGGGCATGGTGCTGGGCATCCGTCATTGCAGCCTTACAGCCCGTTGTCCCAGAGCAGGCCACCATTGCGCTACTCGGATGCGTTGCGTCAGTTTTGAGATTTAAGTTTTCGAGCTGCTGCTGTACTTCGGCAATCTGCAAGGTGGAGATGTTAGGCAATATCGTTGTCTGCCAGGGCGTTAAACGTAGAGTGCCGTCCCCGTACTGAGTAGAGAGAGAAGCCAATCCTTGTAGCTGCTGGGTTTGGAGTTGACCTAAAGGTAGGCTAACCCCGACGTAGGCCAATCCTGTTTGCTGCTGTGGGTGAATTCCTAAATGAGCATATGGGAGAGAGGGCTTTTGAGGCAGATTTTCTACTTCTGAAATCAGGGAAAACCCAGCTTTTTGAGTAACATCGGTGAGGTAGCGCTCGATGCCCCACTCCTTCAATAAATCTCTTAAACGCGGCTTCTTCGCGCTGCTAGATTGTTGAGCGGTATAGTCTCGGTACACTTCCGCTAGGGCGGTGAGGAGGGCGATCGCCTCCGTTACCTTCACGCTTACCCCAAGATCTTGAGGCGCATCCCCCCGTTCCCCCATACTTAAAAACAGCCTAAAACGGATGCTGCCCTCCCGCTCGAACGCCATGAGGGTAATGTCGTTAGGGCGATCGCCCACTGAAACCCGTTCTCCCCCATCAAAACAAACGCTGAACTTAGGCGAAAAGATTGCAAAATCAGGGCGACTCATGAGCGTGTTATTCCAGCCCTGCACCAATGGGCGCGTATCTAAAAGCGCCCTCGCATCAATCCCTGCCGTGGGGCTGCTCATAATATTGCGGATTGCATCTACTGCCGGAATGGGTGCGGCTAGGGCAACCGATTGCAGACGTTGCAGCGCCTCCATAGGCAAATCTGTCTGAAGCCCTCGGAGTTGGAGGTTGGCGCGATTGGTGATTTGAACAAAGCCGTTGCAGAATTGGTTGGATAGGGTGGCGATCGCCTCACACTGCTGCCCATTCAAAAGGCCGCCAGGGATCCGAATGCGAGACAAGATGCCATCCTGGGCAGACGTGGGGCAAAACAGGCCAGGACAGGTGGTTGGGAAAGTGACTTCAGACAACAATGGATACTCCTTCCCTGTGCGGCGCAGAGAATAGAAAATAAGGTAAGGGTTTCTAAAAGCACCCTCTTCGTCGGCATTCTGACTTAGGAAATCATTCCCTTACAGTTGCGGCACAGCGCCGGACTTTAACCGGACTTTCCCGACGTTAAGCTTCAGTAATTTAGCACGAGACTTTCACCTCAAGGCAGTTCTGCTGATTTTTCTTAAACAAGAGAATGCCACCTTTTAGAAGGGTGCAATTTAAAGAAGGGCGTAATGCCTTGCGCCCCTACGGAATTAGGCTTGCAAACAGTCGCATGGGGGTACAGCCACAGGGTAAACTCAATGGTTGCGGGCTGTAATGTGTGGCGCGAGGGAGAACGACATTTGGGCATTGAATTACGAAGCTACGTTTACTTAGATAGCCTGCAACCGCAACATGCTGCCTACATGGGAACCGTCGCCTCTGGCTTTTTGCCATTGCCAGGAGATACCTCCCTTTGGATTGAGATTTCTCCTGGTATTGAAATCAACCGCATCATGGATGTGGCCTTGAAATCCGCAGCGGTTCGACCCGCAGTTCAGTTTGTAGAGCGCTTGTTTGGACTCATGGAGGTTCATGCCAGCAGCCAAGCCGACGTGCAAGCCGCCTCCCGCGCCATTCTCGAGTCTCTGGGCGTACAGCGGCAAGATTGCCTGAAGCCTAATGTGGTTTCGAGTCAGGTGATTCGCAATATTGATGCCCACCAAGCCCAGCTCATTAACCGCATGGCAAGAGGGCAGATGCTCTTGGCAGGGCAGTCCCTGTATGTAATGGAAGTGCAGCCTGCGGCCTACTCTGCCCTTGCTGCCAATGAGGCAGAAAAAGCGGCGTTCATTAATATCTTAGAAGTGCAGGCCGTTGGCTCCTTCGGTCGGCTTTATCTTGGTGGAGCAGAGCAGGACATTATGGCGGCAATGAGAGCCGTCGTAAGCGCGATGGAAAATACGCCAGGACGGGCGCATCCCGATCTTATCCAGTCCAGGCAAGCAAAAGAATAATGGCGAATTTAGACCATCTAAAAACGCTGCATTCAGGCGTTTGGCGCTGGAACCACTGGCGATCGCAGCATCCCCACGTCACCCCAGACCTTAGCCATGCTGATTTAGCCTACGTTAACCTCGCTCAGGCTAACCTAAGCGATGCAAACCTAAGCAATGCCAATTTAGTGGGTGCTAATCTTCAGGAGGCGAATTGCGGGGGGGCTAGTATGGCGATCGCCAATCTATCCGGCGCAATGCTAAAACAGGCAGA
>JBGSVR010000692.1:0-1619 GCA_041752855.1 Thermosynechococcaceae cyanobacterium | reverse complement strand
GGCTGACCGAATAACCTAGCCCAGACCGGAATCTCGTCGCGCTGCTGTCGATAGCCGACGCTAAAGTACAGCCCTCTTGCTGCCTGATTTTCGCCCTTGACGTGCAGGTAAAGGGTCTCCTGCTGCCAACGCTGCACAATGAGTTCGCAGGCCAACAGCAGTTCGCGCCCAACCCCTTGCCGACGAAAGGACTTTGCCACTGCTAAGTTAGAAATATAGGGAACCGATTGACCAAAGGTTCCCCAAGATACAAGTGGGCGAACCGAAACCTCAACGGTTCCTGTAATGATGGGCAGCCCGTCTGCGGAAGCTTGGGTACTGACCAAACAGGAGTGCTGAGGGAGTGGGTTTGAGTAACGGGTTTTTAAGTCTTGATAAATACCCAGCTTTAGAATAGGCGCAGCCCACCCTAGCCATATATTTCCGGTATAAAATGCTTCGCTCAGCAATTCGGCGACGGACGAGATATCTTCAAGCTGAAGTGAGCGCACGACGATCTGGTTTTCCATCAATCAACCGCATACAGCAGATGACTTTGCCATATTCTAAGGTTTACGCTTGGGTGTTGGAGTATTGCCTTTACGCAGCGCTGGAATTGGGGCAGGTGCCGATTGCGCTAAGGTGTCACGGACTTTAGGCGTTGCTAAAACGGTTTGGGTATCGGCTATGAGGCGATCGCCCCACAAATTATCTTTCAAAAATTTAATGTCACTATAGCGCCGATCCACTGCTAAAGCAGAAGCGGCTAGGGTGATGCCCTGCTCGGTTTTCCCTTGTTTATAGAGGGCTGTTGCCAGGGCTACTTTGGGTTCTGCATTTTTTTCATCAATGGCGATCGCCGCTTTCCAGCTTTGGATGGCACCATCAATCTTGCCCTGCTCATACTGAATGAGACCCACGTTGTTGATCGCAGGCCAGAATTTCTGATCTTTGGCAACGGCTTCTTTGTAGCGACCAATCGCGTCATCTAAGCGACCCATACGGAGGTAGGTATTTCCCAAGTCAAACAGAACCTCTGGTACTCCAGGCTTTGCCTTTAAACCCGCCAGTAGAAAACGTTCTGCGGTTGTGTAGTTGGCTTTGCGAAAATAGGCTGAACCAAGGCTAAAGTTAACGCCTGCGTTATTAGGGTTTAGCGATAAAGATTTTTCTAAAGCCTGAATGCCTGGGTCTACCTTTTCGGTACTCAGGTACAGCCCACCCAAGAGTGCCCATGCTTCAGCAGAAGATGGCAGCAGTTGAGTGGCAAGCTTTGTCCGTGCTAGCGCTGGTTCGTACTGTTGAAATTGCGCAAGCTGTACAGCCTCTCGTAATAGTGCAATACCTGTTTTCTGTAGCTCTTTTGCATCGGGTGCCACGGTATGGGGGACGGATGCTTGACTGAGCGCCACTGGGGTAACGCCAAACAGTCCACAAAGGACGCACAGAGAAACAAGGGTTGAACGATGAAGCACAGTGTCTGCCTTACGCAACTAAAATATCTTGTTAGCTAGCTTAGCCTAGATTACTAACGCATCGCCGCTGTGCTATCAAGAGCCTTTAGAATAGGCTAACGCTCATATTTTGCTGAGATGGTGCAAATTTGCTCAATGCCAAAACATTGATTCAGCTTCGCCGCT
>JBGSVR010000691.1:0-5307 GCA_041752855.1 Thermosynechococcaceae cyanobacterium | reverse complement strand
CAGGTAGATCAGCAGATAAAACACCATGCTGGAGTAGCCGGCCTCAGTACCCACCACCATGCCAATCATGATGAACCCTGCCTGACCAATCGAAGAGTAGGCCAACATCCGCTTCATGCTGGTTTGGGCGATCGCCACCACATTCCCCAGCACCATGCTCAGAATGGCCAGCGCCGTAAAAATAAAGCGCCACTCCTCTACCACTGCCGGAAATGCGTCCGTCAGTAGCCGAATCGCAAGGGCAAACCCTGCGGCCTTAGAACCCACCGACAAAAAGGCCACCACAGGCGTAGGGGAACCCTCGTATACGTCAGGGGTCCACTGGTGAAAGGGCACCGCCGCAATTTTGAAGCTGACGCCCGCAATCACAAACACCAGCGCAATCAGCAGACCCAAAGAATTTTCGGTTCCGTTGCCCAGCGCCGCTGCGATATCCGCTAGATGGGTTTGACCGCCGGATAGTCCGTACAGCAGCGACAGGCCGTACAAAAAGATAGCTGAGCTAGACGCACCAATCAGCAGGTACTTCAGCGCCGCCTCATTGGAGCGCGGGTCGCGTTTCATGTAGCCCGTCATGAGGTAAGACGCAATACTCAGCGTCTCTAGCGACACAAAAATCATGACCAGCTCTTCGGCACCGGACAAAAACATGCCGCCGACGGTTGCCGCAAGCAAAATGCTGATAAATTCGCCCAGGTCACTACCCGCCTGGTCGATGTAGCGAACCGACATCAAAATGGTAATGGCAGACGACAGCGCAATAATGCCGCGAAACACAATGCTGAAGTTATCGGCATTAAAGCTGCCCAAAAAGGCAATAGTATTGGGCTGATCCCACTGGAGTACCAGCAAAACGACCGCAGCGAGGAGTCCGGCGATCGCCACATAAGGAGTCCACTTTACCGAAGTACGCCCCAAGGTGATATCGCTGACGAGAACAACCAGCAGCGTAATAGTAACGACGCTCTCTGGCAAAATAGCCAACGCATTAAGCTGACTTCCGAGATTGGCAAAGTCCATAGGGGTGCCGTGAATAACGTTCTAAGCTTTGCAAATTACCTTAAGCAAACCATGATTAGCTTAAGGCCGATGTAACACATTGAAAATTTTAACCCGCATTGCGGCTCAAGCACGATAGCAGGATTCAATATAGATTATAGAAGCGCTATGATTTCTGCACGAGAAGACTTGACAACAGCGCCGTTTGTAGCTCTCTAATGTTTTATACGCATCTTTGCTAATTCTTCATTCGCTTCAATCAGCCGAAACGAAAACAAATCCGTCCATCTACGGAAGGTCTTTGCAACGGCGTTGCCTACAATGGCTGATTAAGCTCGGTTTTGTTTCACACTCCTTTGGGTTGATCGCGTCCTATGTCCACGCTGGTTATTGTTGAATCTCCTACCAAAGCCCGAACCATTCGGAACTTTCTACCCTCTAGCTATCGGGTCGAAGCTTCGATGGGTCACGTTCGGGATCTGCCCAGGGATGCGAGCGAAATTCCAGCGGCGGTCAAGGCGGAGAAGTGGTCTTCTCTGGGGGTTAACGTCCACGCTAACTTTGAGCCACTCTACGTGGTTTCTAAAGACAAAAAGAAGCTGGTCAAAGAGCTGAAAGAAGCACTCGCCGATGCCGATGAGCTGCTGCTTGCCACTGACGAAGACCGAGAAGGAGAGAGCATTAGCTGGCATCTCATTCAGGTTTTGCAGCCCAAGGTGCCCATCAAACGGATGGTGTTTCATGAAATTACCGATGAGGCCATTAAAGCAGCCTTAGGCAAATGTCGAGAGGTAGATCAGCGCCTCGTCCGCGCCCAAGAAACACGCCGGATCCTGGATCGATTGGTGGGCTACACGCTCTCTCCACTGCTGTGGAAAAAAATTGCCCCCAGCCTCTCTGCGGGACGGGTGCAGTCTGTGGCGGTGCGGGTACTGGTGCAGCGAGAGCGAGAGCGCCGCGCCTTCCGTCAGGGCAGCTATTGGGATCTCAAGGCGAGTTTAGAAAAGGACAAAACCCCGTTTTCTGCCAAGCTGGTTAGCCTAAACGGTCAGCGACTTGCCACAGGCAGCGACTTTGATGAAAACACAGGCCAGGTCATTGAAGGTCGTCAGGTTGTTTTGCTCAACGAAGCCGAAGCCACGGCGTTGCGGCAGCGCCTAGACCAAAAGCAGTGGCAGGTCAGCGGCATTGAAGAACGCCCCGTCACGCGCAAACCCGCGCCGCCGTTTATCACCTCCACGCTTCAGCAAGAGGCTAGTCGTAAACTGCGCCTCTCTGCCCGTGAAACCATGCGGATTGCCCAAAGTCTCTATGAGCAGGGCTATATCACCTACATGCGAACCGACTCGGTGCATCTGTCAGAACAGGCGATCGCCGCTGCCCGTGCCTCGGTCGAAACCCTCTACGGCACCCCGTACCTTAGCCCCGAACCCCGCCAGTTCACCACAAAATCTAAAGGTGCCCAAGAAGCCCATGAAGCTATTCGTCCGGCGGGTAGCCCCTTCCGTACCCCCAAAGAAACGGGGCTAAAGGCGCTGGAGTTGGCGGTTTACGAAATGGTCTGGAAGCGCACGGTTGCCACCCAGATGGCAGAAGCGCGTCAAACCTTTGTCACTGTTCAGATTAACGTCGAAGATGCAGGCTTTAGGGCATCTGGCAAGCGCATTGATTTCCCTGGCTTTTTCCGTGCCTATGTTGAAGGGTCAGATGACCCCGATGCTGCTCTTGATGACCAGGAAGTGATTTTGCCGGATCTCAAGAAAGGCGATCGCCCCATCTGCAAAACCCTAGAGGCGATCGGTCATGAAACCCAGCCCCCTGCTCGCTATACCGATGCATCTCTCGTTAAAACTCTAGAAAGCGAAGGGATTGGGCGACCTAGCACCTACGCATCCGTCATTGGCACCATCATTGACCGAGGCTACGTTCAGCGCCAGGGTAATACCAGCCTTGTGCCCACCTTTACCGCCTTTGCCGTCACGGCACTTTTAGAAAAGTATTTTCCTGATCTGGTAGACGTTGGCTTCACCGCCCGCATGGAGCAAACCCTAGACGACATCTCTAGAGGTGAAGCAGAGTGGCTACCCTACCTTCAGTCTTTCTACCTTGGTGATGAAGGGCTAGAGCATCAGGTCAAAGATCGCGAAGCCGCCATTGATGCCCTCGAAGCCCGTACCATTGACCTCTCTGGACTAGAGGCAAAAGTTCGTATTGGTCGGTTTGGTCCTTATGTAGAAGCCGAACGCGAAGGCACCGCCGTCACCGCATCGTTGCCCAAGGACATGACCCCCGCCGACCTGAATCCCGATCAGGTAGAGCTGATTCTGAAGCAAAAAATTGAAGGTCCTGAAAAAGTTGGGTTCCATCCAGAAACAGGCGAACCCATCTATATGATGTTGGGCACCTATGGCCCTTATGTGCAGCTTGGGGATGCACCTCAACCTGGGCAAAAGAACCCTAAGCGAACGTCTCTGCCCAAGGGCGTCACGATGGAAGACGTGACCCTTGAAATGGCGCTAGCGCTCTTAGCGCTGCCTCGGCTGTTGGGAAGCCATCCTGAGACGGAACGGCCTGTGAAGGTAGGGCTAGGTCGCTTTGGGCCTTACATTGTGCATGACCAAGGCAAAGAGGGGCAAGATTTCCGTTCTCTCAAGGCTGAAGATAGCCTATTTACCGTCTCTTTAGAGCGTGCGCTAGAGCTATTGGCAATTCCCAAAACAGGTCGTGGGAAACGGGCTTCGACAAAGCAGGCGCTGCGGGAACTGGGTAAGCATCCTGAAGACGGGGAACCCATCAATATTTATGATGGCCCTTATGGCCCTTATATCAAATACGGCAAAATTAACGCTAGCCTGCCGGAAGAAACAACGGTTGAAAATATCTCTCTAGAGGAAGCCCTGAAGCTGGTTTTAGAGAAGGCAGGGACGAAGAAAGGTGGCAAGAAGACCGCTGCTAAAACAACAGCCAAAGCTGCAACCACTAAAACCAAGGCAAAAGCTACGGCGACTAAAACCACCCGTGCTAAAACCACGAAGAAAAAAGCTGAGGCTAGCTCTACCTAGAGAAAGCTACATATCCCGTTCGCCAGCATCAAGCGCACCCCGTGAATTCGACTATCAACCTTTCGTTCCGATACGCTGAGAGCGACTACGTTCGGGCGCTAAGAGCGCACTACGCTTCGCGCCTTCGTTTACGCCTCGATATTGTCGTTACTCTTGCCCTTGCTGGCATTGGTGCTTATCTTTGGCACTCACCGCGTGGGCATTGGCTTGGTATTGCCTGCATCGTCGTCGCAGTCGCGTTCGGCCTTATGCTTGTCGCTGCGTTCACCATCATCCCGCCGCTGGCCTTTCGTCGTGAGCCGAAGTTCCGTGACCATTATTCACTCACATTTTCACCAGAGGGCATTCACTTTCGCACAGCACACATTGACTCTCAGCTTCAGTGGAGCATGTATTCACGGGCGTTAATTGATACTCACTCCTACGTTCTTTACTACAGTTCGCGTCAGTTTACCGTGATACCAAAGCGAGTCTTTGAGAACGTCGAGCAGCAGCAGGTATTCGAGCAGTTACTCGCTCAACACGTTTCAAAAATAGTGAGGCGAGACACATGAAGATGCTGGCTAACCATGCGCTGCACCGGAACGTACCAGCAGCCAAATTGCTAGATGTTGTAGCCTTGACCGTTAATTTGCCCGAATACAACCTGTGGTGTGGACAAGTTGGAACAATAGTTGAATTACTGGCGGATTGTACCGCATTTGAAGTTGAATTTAGCGATCGCGATGGACGAACGTTTGAGTCTATCGGATTGTGCCAAGAGCAAATCATGGTGCTGCATTTTGAGCCAGCATCACCTGACTTGAAGCCTGAAATGGTCACAGCATAGCGCAACACAACAACGCCAGCAAAACGTTTAGCGCTGCCAGCAGTCTTCGGTGATCTAGGACACAGACTTCCCCAAAAAACTAAACTAAGTTGATTGTGCAGTATACAGAAACAAACCTTTAGCGCTCTTGCTAAAGCCTATATCTAACGCAGCGCCTGTTAAGGCAATGCACCTATAACTAAATCTAACTATTTTTCAAAACGCGCCCTTAATTTAAGGGCGCGTTTTGTATTTACTGCTGGTTTCAAGTTCTGTATTTCAAGATACATTGTGCCCTTAAATAGACATCTGCATTGTTACAGATGCAGATAAGCGTGAAAAGCTATAAAACGGCATTATGCAGTAGGGTTCTAAGTCTCTGATTGCTTAGAGCAAATACTGGCAAAGGCGTCATGAGATCAACCGTTTCACTTCACT
>JBGSVR010000690.1:0-11904 GCA_041752855.1 Thermosynechococcaceae cyanobacterium | reverse complement strand
CGCACCATACCTTCGTTGGTTTGGAGAGATTCCATGCTGTGGTGTTCTTGGCTGTAGCCGTTCCAGACCAGCACGGGTAAAAAATTAGTCACTTCTGGGTAGGCCGTATGGAAATGCCGCATACTGCTGACAATATAAGGCTCACCTAAGCCGCCATCGCCCACGGTAAACGGGAATAGCTTATCGCGGTGCAGTAACGCTGCCGACATGGCAAAATGCTGCCCTTGACCCAGAGGTCCAGCCGGCCCTAGCAGCCCAGGAATTTGACCCGACAAATGGCCTAACAGTCCGTGGCGCTCCCGAAAGCGATCGCACATCTGCTGTACGGTTTCAATGCCCATTTTTTCGAGGGAGCGATCCATAAACATGGCGCTATAGAACCCAGGGGCGTGGTGTCCGACCTCTGTAAAAATATTTTTGTGACCCAGCATCACGAGGCTGGCGTAGGCTTCAACAGAGCTGGCAAACCCGCCTGGGTGCCCAGAGGCTTTACTGGCTGTAACCTGTAACGTCAAGTAGCGCAGTGCATCTGCTGCGAGTAAGGTTTGATAGACCGCCGTGGGGTCTGTGGGGTCTGAGATCGCCGCCATGCCTTCTGAAATGACTGCACTTTTCCCATGAGCTTCAAAATCAGGCCAGGTTTCTCCAAAGTATTGGATCCCTTCGCAAAAACTGGGAATTACGGAAGCGGTTGTAACTGCGGTCATGATGGCGGCGATCCTAAAACTTTGATCAAGACAAATAACAGAGCAGTCTAAACTCGTCTACTCAAAGCGCTGTAGAGATAAAGATTAAGAACTGCAAAGGCATGTCCACTTACTTATATCATCTCCTCAGAGCGCTAGAGATGCTAACTTTTTATGCTTAGCATTGCTCACTTTCACAGATAGAGTCCACTGAAATTCCCCATTGTTTTGGCACTGGCACAATGCCTGTGTTTGAGGAAAGGCTTTTAGGGTGGCAAGCGTTCTTGCTACAATGGGCTGTAATCTTACTGGGCTACGTCATCCATGCAAAAGCGCTCTGCTGTAGATACCATTCAAATCATGCGCCGAGCCGAGGAATTGGTGAATGCCTCCTCTAACCGATATCGCATTACTGTTCAGGTGGCGAGTCGTGCTAAAAAGCGTCGCCGTCGTGAAAACATGGAAGATTTTGATGAGGGCGCAATGAAGGCCGTAATTCAGGCCATTCTGGAAATGTCCGATGAGCTAACGCAGCCAGAAATTATTGGCGACTAAGGTGATTGGGTTTAATAATCTCAAATCTTGACCCTCACCCCCAGCCCCTCTCCCAGAACGGGAGAGGGGAGTAAGAATCTTGCTCTCCTTCTCCCGTTCTGGGAGAAGGGGTAAAGCCTTGGGCTATAAGAAAGGGGATGAGGGAGTGTAAGGCGCACGGTTTCTAACCAAAACTAGCCACACATGGTTAGTACATCTAATTCCTAGGAGAAAACTACGCTTGCAAATCCTAAGATACTGGTCATCTTTAACCCGATCTGGCAGAGTGCTGCTATTGAGTAGTGCCGCAGCCTTATTTTTTGCACCAGCATCCTTTGCGCAGCTCAGTTCTCCAACCGATGTGGCGAAGTTGGTCTATCGACGAGTCCCCACGCTAGCACTTGAAAATCAGTACATTCGAGCCGATAGCAATAAGCAGGCGATCGAAAGCACCCTTGTAAGCCGCATTGTGCAGTATCACAGTTCTGTGAAAGGGCGATCGCCGCTTTACCGCATTGACTGGAAGACTACGTTGGCGGACTATCTTGGCATTCACGAGGTGATTCAGCCAGAAACCTATCCTGGCTATGCCTTTTTGAAGAAAAATCCCTTAGACAGCGATCGCATTTCTGTTCACAAGCTGAATGCCGCTCAGCGCAATGCTCTGGTTCAGTCTTTAGTAGATGCGTTTACAGGAAGTCAGACTGCATCAGGGGCAGTTAAAGCGCCAGCGCCTCTCCCTCAAGCAAAGCCACAGCCAGCGCCGCCTACCTATCGACCCGTATTAACGCCGCTTGCGGTTCCAGGCAGTGCGGGTTCGCTGAAGACCAATCCCATTGGTAGGCCCTCTACACCTAGCGGCGGCGAAGCACAGTTTTTGAAGTAGAACACAGATAATGGCACGGCAACTGCGATCTGGAGTTGGCTGGCGTGTGGGCTGGGATCCAGAAGCCCTTTCATTTCAGGCACTCGTGGGTGCAGATGACTGGGCCGTTGAGCTAACCCAGACCGAGTTTGATGATTTTTGTCGATTTGCGCTTCAGCTTAGTGAAGCGATTGAGCAAATGCGCTCAGAACTAATGGAAGAAGAGGCGATCGCCTGTGAGGCATCGAACGACCATCTCTGGATGGAGGTGCGGGGCTACTGTGATGCATATCAGCTTAGCTTTATAGTGCTAACAGGGCGACGGGCAGAGGGATGTTGGTCTGTTGAAACCACCAAAGAAATATTACGAGTCATTCAGATGGTGCAGGTGTTTTAGAACAAGAAACTCAGAATTTTCTGAAAACAGTAAAAGATTTTGTGATAGTCTTGTAAAGCATTACATCGGGGCGTAGCGCAGCTTGGTAGCGCACTACTTTGGGGTAGTAGGGGTCGCAGGTTCAAATCCTGTCGCTCCGATTGGTTAAGGAACCACATGTAACAAGGCTTTTGAGAGTTTTAAACAACTCTTGAAAGCCTTTTTGATTTTTACTGCAAAGAGAGGCCAACTGTGCGAATTATTGTTGTGGGCAATGGCGGTCGAGAACATGCCCTAGCTTGGAAGTTCACTCAGTCCACTCGGGTGGATCGGGTGTACTGTATTCCAGGCAATGGTGGGACTGCAACCCTGCCCAAATGTGAAAATATCGCCCTCAATATGGAAGATTTTGAGGGAATTGGGGCATTTGCGAAAGCACAACAGGTCAATATTGTCGTGGTTGGCCCTGAAGTGCCGCTAGCGCTCGGCATTACGGATGTATTGACGGGGCAAGGCATTACGGTTTTTGGCCCTACCCAAGCGGGGGCACAAATAGAAGCCAGCAAAACTTGGGCTAAGACGTTGATGGAAGCCGCTGGAGTGCCCACTGCAAACGCACAGGCATTTACCGCCGAAAATGCTGCTATCGCCTATATCCAAACTGAGGGCACACCGATTGTCATTAAGGCCGATGGATTGGCTGCGGGCAAAGGCGTGACGGTCGCTATGACAGAAGCAGAGGCGATCGCAGCGGTCAAAGATGCTTTTGCAGGTCGGTTTGGCGAGGCAGGAAGCCGCGTGTTAATTGAAGAATATCTAACGGGGCAAGAGGTTTCGGTGCTGGCGCTGACCGATGGCATTACCATCCGGGCGCTGGTGCCAGCGCAAGATCATAAGCGCATTGGGGAAGGCGATACGGGCGCAAATACGGGGGGAATGGGCGTTTATGCACCGCTCCCCCTTATCACCAACGCCCTCATGAGCCGGATTCAGCTTGAGGTGTTGGAGCCTGTGATGGCAGAACTGCGATCGCGCCAAATTGATTATCGCGGCGTACTCTACGCCGGACTCATGATTACAGAAGAAGGAGAACCCAAGGTCATTGAATTTAACTGTCGCTTTGGCGACCCTGAAACCCAGGCAATTTTGCCTTTACTAGAAACTCCCCTTGAAACATTGGTGGTAGCCTGTACCGAGCAAAAGCTAAAGGAAGTCGGCCCCATTGCTTGGAAACCAGGGGTTTCAGCCTGTGTGGTGATGTCTGCGGGGGGCTATCCTGAAAGCTATGAAAAGGGCTACCCTATCACGGGGCTAGAGGCAGCGTCACAGTCCGATGCCGTGGTATTCCATGCTGGGACGGCGTTCCGTGATGGGCAGGTGGTGACGGATGGGGGGCGTGTGCTGGCAGTGAATGCCTTGGGGCAAAACTTTGACCAGGCGTTTGCAAAGGCGTATGGGGCGATCACCAACATTCAGTTCCAGGACTGCTACTATCGCCACGATATTGGCTACCGAGTCCGCAGCAGTTGAGATTAAGGGGATAACCTTCGCGGCTTGAGTTGGTTGAAAGTAATTTGGAAATCGCTGAAGTGAGTGCGCTGCTAGAGAATGAGATTAGACAACAGCAGTTGAGATGAGTTAGGCGATCGCCCGCTCTTATGCCTGCGATCGCTCTGAGGTGTAGAGGATGGTACTGCGGACTCTTGGTGCGTAGCTATCACCTCAAGTATTAGGGTTTTAGAAGGGGGATCATTGAGATTAAGGACTAGACTTGTTCTACAATCTCATAAAGACCCTACCATTTATGAAAATAAACACCGAAGGCCAAATCACCATTCCCCCTGACATTCAAGAACAGCTTGGACTGTTTCCTAACACAGAAATCCACCTTGAAGTCATTGGCGATACCCTACAAATTCGTAAGCCAACCCCAAACCGAGGCGCAAACATTATTGCTGCCATGCGCGGTAAAGCAACCCGAAACTTAAGCACCGATGAGATTATGCAGCTCACCCGCGACCATTCATGACCGATATCCTAGTCGATAGCAACATCATCCTTGATATCTTATAGAGTTCACGGGCCTGCATCAACCCATCAAATAAATAAACTGGGTGAAACCTTAAAATACTCTCCTAACGCTTTAGCCTGCGCCTTACTAATTGATCGCTTCCCATTCATAACCTCAGACACTACCCCACTCGACCCAATAATGCCAACCAAATCAGCTTGACGAGTACCACTCGATTCCATAATGTGTTGCAAAACCTCATAGGGCGTTGACTCATTCATCGGATAATGCTGAGTCTCATACGCCTCAATCAACATCACCAGCAGCTTATGTAAAGCCTGCTCTTCCGGCGATCGATCCTTCGCAAACGTGAGTCGTTCCGTCATCGCCAAAATGCGATCATAATCTTCCTCCGACTCAACCACCTTCGGCACCGTTTGCGCGAGGAGGTTTCCGTAAATAGCACGATTAAAAGTAAGCGTCATTCTTCCACCTATCCTTGTCGTATTCGGCATGGGTTAGAAAATATTTGTAGTAAACCGTTTGGTTTTCATAATCAATCCCAACAATCAGACGGGAGTCGTTCCCCTTGAGATTGAACACTGTAAAATTCCCAACGGCTTCAGCATCTCGATAAATCTGACGAACATCCTCCAAACTCTCCCAGCTTGCCTTTCTGACCGTTGTATACCAGTCATCTACCTGCTTTTTGACATCGGGGTACCGAGCAGCATCCACGCGAAGGTTACGAATTGAAATGAGATGCACTGTAATCTCAGCGGTTTCTTGTTCTCTGTGTCAATCTAGAAAAATCGATCAGGCTTTAATTCTCTCGTTTTGAGAGGACTAAAGCAAGGCAGATGCTCAAATAGCGATCGCCCAAAGCCACAAGCACGTCTACCGTTATGGCGGACTCTTGGTGCGGTAGCGATCACCTGCTTTTGCAACGGCGATCGCCCCAACAATCTAATAGATGACATCATCCTTTTTGACGAAAGGGTTTCTTGGATCGTTGATCTGTTATTCCGCAGTCGCCGCCACCTGATTTTCTTTGCGTAGATAGGCTTCAATAAACGGGTCTAGTTCACCATCCATAACATTTTCAATTGCGGTGGTTTCTACACCCGTCCGCAGATCTTTCACCATCTGGTAAGGGTGAAAAACATAGTTGCGGATTTGAGTACCCCAAGCCGCCTCAACAATATCGCCGCGAATATCCGCAATTTCACGGGCGCGCTGCTCCTGCGCCACAATGAGCAGCTTGGCCTTCAAAATGACCAGGGCTTTTTCCTTGTTTTGGAGCTGCGATCGCTCTTGAGTACAGCGCACTGCCAAACCCGTCGGCAGGTGAACAATTCGTACCGCAGTCTCGACCTTATTGACGTTTTGACCGCCCTTGCCCCCAGCACGAGTCGTGGTAATTTCTAAATCGTTATCAGGGATATTTAGCTCCACGCCGTGGTCTAGTTCCGGCATCACCTCAACGCCAGCAAAGCTAGTTTGGCGCTTGCCGTTGGCGTTAAAGGGCGAAATGCGAACCAGTCGATGCGTCCCTTTTTCAGACTTGAGGTAGCCATAGGCATAGGAGCCAGAAATTTCAAGGGTGACGGATTTAAGACCCGCCTCATCCCCTTCAGAAATTTCGGCTAACTGCACCTTATAGCCCTGTTTTTCGGCCCAGCGCGTATACATTCGCAGCAGCATTTCGGCCCAGTCTTGCGCGTCCGTACCCCCTGCACCTGCATTAATGGTAAGGACTGCGCCACCTTTGTCGTAAATGCCTGACAAAAGCTGCTGAAGCTCCCACTGATCGAGCTGGTGTGCCAACTGTTTCAGGCTTGTTTGGGCTTCGCTTAGTAAAGCTGAATCGTTCTCAAGCTCTAATAGTTCTAAGACCGTCTTGGCATCTTCTACCGTGTTGTGCCAGCGCTGTAGTCCATCTAGATGAGATTTGAGTTCGTTCAGTTCTTGGAGCGTGGTTTGTGCAGTGGCTTGGTTGTCCCAAAAGCTGGGCTGGGCTGCAACTTGCTCTAGGTCAGAAATCTTTGCATTGAGTGCAGGGACGTCAAAGATAGTCCTGGGTTTTACCCAGGCGCTCAGACAGCAGCTCAATGTCTCGTTTTAAATCAACAACATCCATGAACCTTAGCGTTACTCTCTTTTTCTTTTGGGATGTTTGACTGAGCAATCAGAAATTGGAGGGGTAGGTTTTGTAGAGAGGCGCTGTACATTACTCATACAGCGCTATCGCAACCTGTCCCCACCGCACAATTAAATTAATTCACGATCCTTCGCAAAATCGAATGAAGCTAGAGCTTATTTAACTAAACTCGTTTAACTAAAACTTGTTTAAGTTAATGCCAGCTTGTTTCGCAAGGGAATCAATCCCTTGAGTTTGCAGTGTTTTAATCGCCTTTGTGGAGAGGCGAAGCTTAACCCAGCGCTTGCCTTCAGGCCACCAGATTCGTTTCCACTGCAAATTGACTTCTTGCAGTTTTTTGGTGCGATGGTGAGAGTGAGAAACCGCGAAGGCGTTATTCGCTTTTCTACCGGTCAGTTGACACTTACGACTCATTGAAAATGCTCCGAGGATCTGTGAAGTGGTGCGATCTACTTTTATACACTAGGCACAGCCAAGGTGCAAATCAGTACTGAGACCATTTTAATGCAGATTGGCTACTGAAACGGTATTTTGCTCAGCGTCTCTCCAAATCAAACCCTCAACCAATGGCTGTTTTCTTCTTTAAAGCTGACGCGCTATTGTTGACTACAGCGTGACGGCGCAACTTAACCACGCCAATCTAGCAAAAATCAGCTATGCATATCGTTGTTCTTATCCTCATTGAGCTACTGGTTGTCATTGGGCTATCTCGGCTCATGGGGCTTGGCTTTGAGCGCATTAAACAGCCGCTCGTGATTGGAGAAATTGTGGCAGGCATTATGCTTGGGCCATCGCTGTTGGGGTGGTTAGCCCCCACCTGGAAGGCTGCTCTGTTTCCTGCCGAGGCGTTGCCCTCGTTGGGGGTGCTGGCTCAGATCGGCCTCATCTTTTTTATGTTTTTGATTGGTTTAGAGCTAAACCCAAAGTATCTGCGCGGCAATCTTAATATCGCGGTGCTGATCTCCCACGTCAGTATTTTGGTGCCGTTTTCTTTGGGCTGTTTACTGGCGCTGCTGCTCTACCCGCTGGTTTCTAATGGAGATGTTAGCTTTACCGCTTTTGCCCTATTTTTAGGGGCGGCAATGTCGATTACGGCATTTCCGGTACTGGCGCGCATTATTACAGAGAACAACCTCCAGAGCAGTCGGCTGGGGACTTTAGCGCTGACCTGTGCTGCGGTGGATGATGTGACGGCTTGGTGTGTGTTGGCACTGGCGATCGCCGTTACTCGCACCAACAGTATGGCGGGTGCCATTCCGACCATTCTGTTCTCTATTGTCTACATCGGGGTGATGGTGACAGTGGGGCGGCAGTTCCTCAAAAACTTGTCTAAATACTATGACCGCAAAGGAAAACTTCCTCAGTTTTTGGTGGCGATTATCTACATGGGTGTAGTGGCCTCTGCCCTCATCACAGAGGTTATCGGCATTCACTTCATTTTTGGGGCGTTTCTGCTGGGGGCAGCAATGCCTAAGAATGCAGGACTAACCCGTGAGCTAGCCGAGAAAACCGAAGACTTTGTTTTAGTATTTTTGCTGCCGCTCTTTTTTGCCTATAGCGGCCTCAAAACTGAGGTGGGTCTACTCAATAGCCCTGACAAGTGGCTGCTTTGCTTTGCGGTCGTTGGGGTTGCCATTATCGGCAAATATGTGGGCACCTACATTGCGGCTCGCGTATCTGGCATTGATAAGCGGGAGTCTGCGGCGCTGGGTTGGCTGATGAATACCCGTGGCCTCACGGAATTAATTGTGCTTAACATTGGCCTGGAGCTAAAGGTAATTTCGCCATTACTGTTTACCATGCTGGTGATTATGGCGCTTGTGACTACCTTTATGACCTCTCCGCTACTGGAGTGGACGTATCCCAAGCGGCTGATTCGGTTGGATGTGACGGATGCCGATTCAATAGAAGATGCTTCTGTTGCTCAGCAGATCTACCGTGTGCTGGTTCCTGTGGCAAACCCGAAGACGCAGAAGGGGTTGATTAACTTAGCCTTGGCGATCGCCGGAACTCGTCAAAACGCCATTGTGCATCCGCTCAGCCTCGTCGAAATCCAGGAGAATTACGCCTTTGCCAGTACGCCCATTGAAGCAGATCGGCTGGTAGAGCAGCGCCGTATTCAGATTGAGAGTTTGGTGCAGAGCATCCAGCCGCCTGAGGTCAGAGCGCGGCTGCGGCCGATCGTGCGGGTTTCTAGCGATATTGCTCGAGAGACGAGCAGAATTGCCGCACTTGAGCATACAGACTTAGTTTTAGTCGGCTGGCATCGACCTGCCTTTGACCAAAATCGGTTGGGGGGGCGCGTGGGTCAGATCTTGAGTTCAGCGCGTGCGGATGTTGCGGTCTTTGTGGATCGGGGATTGCAGCAAATTTCTAAGATTTTGGTTCCCTATGCGCCCAGCCTCCATGACGAACTGGGCTTAGAACTGGCGTTACGGCTGCTCATGAATGGAGAGCATATTCAGCTTCAGGTGCTGCGGGTAACTAGCCCCGACACCCCTGCGGGTGAATTGAGTCGTGAATTTACTGAGGTCTTGGCGCAGCTCGCGCCCTCAGTTCGCAGCCGCATAGAGACGCCTATTCTAGAGACTTATTTAGATCCGCTCCAGGCTGTGGTCGATCATTCCGTTACCGTTGATTTAACCATTGCTGGAGCCAGCCGTGCCTGGGGTTCTGAACGGCAAACTTTAGGCCGTTATGCTGATGGGCTGGTCACGCAGTGCGTTTCTTCTTTGCTTATTACCCGCAAACATAGCCAAGTTACCTCCCATCTTGCGTCTGTACTAGACATCAACCCTAATGAATCGCAGGTGCAGCAGCCATGAATCACTTTCAGCCTAAATCTCTTGCTTTTTATGGCGGTGCGATCGCCTTTGTCGTTGGCTTATTTGGGGTCGTTACAGCCTATGGCGAAGCAAACCTTAAGACGGCGCAAAGTATTGGAGGAGAGTATCGACTCAATTTGCCTGTCTCTGCACCCTGCGGTAGGGGAAAGTCTGTCCTACTCTCTGTACAGCAATCCGGCATATATGTAGCAGCAGCGCTAACCAATCCAGCCTTAATGCGCAGCCCATCGGGTTTTAAGTCGATGACGTTAAGCGGTCAATGGCAAAATCAACGGCTCAGTCTTGCAGGACAGGTTCCGAGAGGAGTGCTGTGCGATCGCTCAAAACAGGCGACTTCTGCGATCGCGGTCAAGATTGATGGAGAAATTTCCCCAAATCAACCGTCCATCCAATCTACGACCTTAACGGGCACACTCTCTCTGGATGCAGCAACTGCTCCGCTCATCGCTCAACGTCAACCTGCCTCTAAAGAAGAAGTAAAGTAGATTGCAAAGTCAGTCCATCTTGGGGCTAGATACCGCATGAAGCATTTGATCCCTGCTGATGCCCGTCGCACGTTCCGGATTGCCACCCGCTGGCTCCAGGATGTTGCCAATGGACAGCGATCGCAGTTTGTCAAACCCGCCGCGCCCCCTGCAATCAAACCAGGGCAACAGTGGCCTGTGCAGCTTGAGCTAACTCAGGCCATCAAGGTCACAGATTTTTCTGAGAACAAAATCCATAACCTGGCTTTAGCGGCTCAGTCTATTAATGACGTGGTGATTAACCCCCAACAAATCTTTTCACTGTGGACTTTAATTGGTGCGCCCACCCAGAAAAGAGGCTATTTACCAGGGCGATCGCTCGTCAAGCAGCAGCTCCAGGCAGAATATGGCGGGGGTTTATGCCAGCTCTCAGGGCTGCTGTATCACCTCGCCCTTACCGCAGGGCTAGCTATTTTAGAGCGCCATCCCCACTCCGTCGATCTCTATACCGAAGAAACCCGTTTTGCGCCCCTTGGCTCGGACGCAACGGTAGTTTACGGGTATAAAGACTTTCGATTTCTCAATTCGCTGCCTCAGCCCATCTGCGTGCGGATTTTGGTGGGGAAAGACTTTGTGACGGGGCAGATTTGTGGGGAAGGGGCGATCGCCAAATACCAAGTTGAGTTTATTGCCCAATATCTAGAGCATTACACCGAGATTGAAACGCTGCAATGGCTAGACAATAGCAGCGCCCTCAAACAAAGTTTAGGTAAAAGTCGCTATCATCCTCAGCAAAATGGTCTAAGCTAACGGCACCAGTCACCTAACTGCTTCTCAGTCAAAAAAGCGCCGATAAATCTAAGCCTTCAAATTGCTGTAAAAATTTCACCAGCATTGCCTTGATTTGCACCACACCGCCCTCAATATCTGACTCAATATTGAGCGGCATCACTGGGTCATGGAGCGATAAGCGCAGTAAAAACCACCCCATTTCATTCGGGGCAGAGCAAGAAACCCTAACCCCTTCGTAGCTATTGGGCGCAATTTTCCAATGGGGTTGAGCTTGGGTAAATCCCTGAATCTGCTCAATCACATTTTTGCCGTAGGACTTGAAGTCGTTTGCCGTGAGCTTAATGCGAAACTCTTCGCTTTCCTTCGGCGCTTTGAGAGTGGAGATTAGATCTGACAACGACTTTCCGGCAAGACTTAAGCGGGATAGCTCAATCAGCAGCTTACTCACCAAATAAGCACCGTCATCTAAAAAGTAGTTTTCTTGCATCGCCCCATGACCGGAAGTCTCAATCGCCAGATAAGATTCCTGTCCTGCCTTATTCAGGCGAATCGCTTCGTCGATGACGTTTTTGTAGCCTCGTTTGAACCGATGGTGAATCCCTTTCAAATCTTCTTCAATAAACTGAGTTAACCCATCAGAGGTGACAGAATCAGTCACAATCGTGCTGCCAGGGTGCTCCCGCAGAACAATCGCTGACAGCAGCGCGATAAGATGATTGCGGTTGAGCGGCTGACCCAGGCGATCAACCGCAGCGCCACGGTCTACGTCGGTATCAAAAATGATGCCAAGATCCGCCTTATGGTCAATCACCGCATGACAGATAGCTGCCATAGCGACCTTATCTTCAGGGTTCGGGATATGGTTCGGGAATGTGCCATCCGGCTCTAAAAATTGACTCCCTGTAGTATCTGCCCCCAATGGCTCAAGCACTTTGCTGGCAAAAAATCCTCCAGCGCCATTCCCCGCATCTACAATAATTTTGAATCCTTTCAGGGGCTGTTCGTAGCAGTTGGGGTGATTCACCCCTTGCCGGATGGTTTGCACCAGATGGTTGGCATAGGTAGAAATAAAGTCGCGCTTTGTCACTGAGCCACTTTTTGCGGCACTGCCAAAGTCGTTTTGCTGCGCCAGTTTTAGAATGTCAGTGATATCCTGCTTGCCCAGTCCA
>JBGSVR010000689.1:0-5419 GCA_041752855.1 Thermosynechococcaceae cyanobacterium | reverse complement strand
ATCAAGTGCCTGCCGCTCTAGCTGCCGCACGCGCTCTCGGCTAAGGCTAAGCTGCTCTCCAACCTTTGCCAAGGAAAGCTCTTTCCCGTTTTGTAGACCAAAGCGTAGAGATAACACCTCTCGCTGCTGGGGCGGTAGTTCTCCCAAAAGCTGATTGACATCTTCTCGTAGTGCTTCCCCTGCTGTGAATTCTTCAGGCGACTGCCCTTCGTCTTCTAGCAGATCTCGTAGCTCCGTATCTTGGTTGTCACCCACCCGTAAATCGAGAGAAACAGGCTGACGCGCAATCATCAAGAACTCACGCACTTGAGTTGGCTCTAGCTCCAGTTCCTTAGCAATTTCAGCTGGGGTGGCGCTACGACCCAGTTGCTGAGATAGCTCACGCTGGGCTTTTTTAATTTTGTTGAGCTTCTCTGTAATGTGAATGGGCAGCCGGATGGTGCGAGCCTGCTGGGCGATCGCCCGCGTAATAGCTTGCCGAATCCACCAGTAGGCATAGGTTGAAAACTTATAGCCGCGAGTGGGGTCAAATTTTTCGACCCCTCGCTCTAGCCCCAGAGTGCCTTCCTGGATTAGATCTAATAGTTCTAGATTTCGCTTTTGATACTTTTTGGCAACCGCAACCACGAGGCGAAGATTTGCCTCAATCATTTTCTGCTTCGCCCGTTTGCCCTGTTTTAAGGCAGACTCCAGCTCTGGTTCGCCTAGCTCAGATTTCTGCGCCCACTCTGCCAAGGTGGGTTCATGGCCTAACGCTTCAGTAAGCGACGATTGAACGTCTAAGAGCGCCATCATCTGCTGTACCTGTTTCCCCAAAATAATTTCTTGTTCGTGGGTTAACAGCGGTACGCGACCAATCTCATGGAGGTAGGTACGAACCATATCTCGCCCTGCCGGAGCGGGAGCCGAGGCTCTTTTTTCAGTCACTTTTGCCATAAATCCTAAGTATCCCCCTCAATTTAGGATGGGATTGTGATGGATAGAAATCGTCTCTGTCTCTAAGGGCGCAGTTTTAGGCTGTTCCGCTAGTTTTCTCAGTTAAACGAAGTCAGTATGAGTTCATAAAACCATAATAGGCGATCTTTCCAACAACGCAAAGTTAGCGTAGGTGTAAATTCCCGTACATAGCCTTTAGTGGGAACCCAGAGTAAGAACCCATAGGATGAGCATAAGTTAAAGATTTTTTATAGTGATGTATAGATTGATTCAAGTCAAACGGCAATCCAAAACTGCCTTGACTTAATTTAGGCCAAAAATGTTTCATATTGAAAAAGATTGAGGTTGACCAAGACTATACCCAAACTTCCTGAGAAATGCCTGAATCAAAAGAGAGAGATTGGTATCGCTTCCCAGATAATGTTTAAGATGCCAAAGGGCTTGATTAACACCTGACACGATGACGGCTCAAGATTATGGCAATCAAGCAAAATTTTGGGCGAATAAACCGTTAAAAATAGATCTTCAATTCTAGAGCGCGAACCTATCTTTGGCGAGGCCGTTGAGAACTAACCTCGTTTTGCAGAATGACAAGGGTAAAGTTTGAAATTTGAGGATTGGGCGAAACCGAAATCCGAAGGAGGAGTAGGATAGTACAGTATAAAGATTTTCTTGATATTAGTAAATGACCGTCAATACCTCAGAACAAACCTCCCTTGATCTACTCATTACGCTGAAGTCTCAGTATGAATATGCCTTAACCGAAGCGAACGCAAAGGCTGTCTATCTTAGAGAACAGTTGGCGCACGTTAACGCCTTACTGATTAATCAGCTCATTCCTTCTAATGGCGCACAGCCTTTACAGGCAAATGTTACAGACTTAGCGCCAATGCTAGCCTTAAGCGCTCAGATCGAGACATTAGGCAGCGATTTTTCTCCCCAACTACCATCCTTAGAAGTTACTGAGCCAATTTCAGTTACTAGCGATACGACCGCCGTCACCCCTCGCAATCCAAAACGAGCTATCTCGAAAGCTGCACCAAAGCCAGAAAAAACGGCCGGTAAGCGTAACTCACTCTCGCTACTACCCGCCTATCAAGGACTCCAAAAGCTAGAGGCGATCGCCCAAGTATTGAAAGCAGCAGCGGGACAGGAAGTTACTATCGACAGCGTTGTGCAAACGCTATACGGCAACCTCAGCGCAGCGGAGCATAAAGCAGAGCGACTCAGAATGAAAACAGCAATGTTTCAGGGGGTCAAGAAAGGATTTTGGCAAAAGGCCGCTACGCCTTCAAGCTATTTGATTCCTGCCATAAAGGGGAGAAGTTCAGGTCATAAAGCTGTTAAAGCAAGTTTAGTTGCTAAGGCTGAAGAGGCGATCGCCCTAGCGCCAGAATCGCAACCAGAATCACGACTAGCTAAAGCTTCTAAGGCAAAACCAGGGCCGGTAGTAGGGAAAAATAAGCGCAACTCACTCCCGCTATTGCCCGTCTATCAAGACATGAAAAAGCTAGATGCCATTGGCGCAGTGCTTGAGAACTATCGTGGTGAAGTGCTGCATCACGACACGATTATTCAAATGCTTTACGGCGATCTAAGCCCTGCCGAGCTTAAAGCAGAGCGAGTGCGAATTAAAACTGCTCTACTCACAGGGGTTAGAAATAACCGTTGGGCAAAAGCACCTAAGCCATCTAGCTATTTCCTCAAACCGGAAGTTGCTACATCCAGCAAAACTCGTGGTGCCAAATCTCCTAAAAAGTAGCAGCTTACCAAAGCAGATGAGCAAGCAGTATTAGAGAAACAATTCTGTCTGTCGAATCTGCTGGGGTAAAGCGTCATCAACTTACGTCAGGCAGCGGTATAGTCACTTAGCTCAAAGGCAGAGAGCGATCGCATCGCTGCTTGGCGTGCAATTTTGCACCGAACAATAAAAAACGCTGGCGTTAAAGAAACACCAGCGCAATCTTGGAGACTAAGCAAAAGCGACTTAGGCCATTGCCATTACAGGCGTTGCTGCACCTTCTTGAGCCAACCCAGATCGAATAGAATCTACGTTTTTACGGGCATCGCCAAACAGCATAAGCGTGTTGTCTTTATAGAACAACGGGTTATCTACCCCCGCATAGCCGCTCGCCATACTGCGCTTCATCACAACAACCTGCTTTGCGTGCCAAACTTCTAAAACAGGCATTCCTGCAATGGGGCTATTAGGATCTTCCAACGCGCTGGGGTTGACCGTATCGTTTGCACCAATCACCAAAACCACGTCGGTTTTCTCAAAATCCTCGTTGATTTCATCCATTTCTAACACGATGTCGTAGGGCACACTGGCCTCTGCCAGTAGCACGTTCATGTGCCCAGGCAGCCGACCTGCCACGGGATGGATACCAAAGCGGACATTGACACCGCGATCGCGCAATATCCGCGTAATGTCTGCTACTGCGTGCTGGGCTTGAGCCACCGCCATGCCGTACCCTGGTGCAATAATGACGCTGCGGGCATTTTTTAATAGCTCTACTGTTTCATCAACGGTGGTTGAAGTGGCTTCCCCTTCAATGGCTTTTGCAGCACCCGTTGCTTTGCCTGTGCCAAACCCGCCCAAAATCACGCTAATAAACGAGCGGTTCATAGCTTTACACATGATGTAGCTTAGGATGGCTCCGCTGCTGCCCACCAACGCCCCTGTAATAATCAGCAGGTCGTTATTGAGCATGAACCCAGCAGCAGCAGCAGCCCAGCCAGAATAGCTGTTGAGCATTGAAATAACCACAGGCATATCTGCTCCGCCGATCGCCGCGACCAAATGCAGCCCCAAAAAACAGGCGATCGCCGTCATAATCAGCAGCGGCTGGAGGCCAGTGGGGGCATCTGCGCCCAGAAACTGTACGCCCAGAATGGCAGTACTCACCAAAAAGCTGATATTGAGCAAGTGGCGACCGGGCAGCATGAGGGGTTTGCTGCTGATTAGCTCTCGCAGTTTGGCAAAGGCAACAATAGAGCCAGCAAAGGTGACGGCTCCAATAAACACGCCCAGATAAATTTCGATTTGGTGAATGCTTGCCTCAGCCCCGACCAGGGTGGCTTCTTCGCTGAGGTAGTTGCCGATGCCCACCAAAACAGCGGCAAGCCCCACAAAGCTATGCAAAATGGCAACCAGTTCCGGCATGGAAGTCATGGCAACTCGTGAGGCCAAGGTTGCCCCAATTAAAGCCCCAGGGATAATCATGGCGGCGAGGGTGCCATAGCCTGTGATGTTGAGATGACCGCTTAAGGCCGTGGCGAGAAGGGCGATCGCCATGCCGATAATGCCAAATAGGTTGCCTTTACGAGCGGTTTCTTGGTTGGAAAGTCCGGCAAGGCTCAGAATAAAGAGGGCGCTGGCTGCAATATAAGCAACCGTGACTAGACTGCTGTTCATAACGTGCTAATACTTTGCGAACTGCTGTGGCGTTTGTGATGCTTAAAAGACTTAAGGATTTCTTTCGTAACTCTCATCCCCCTCATCCCAACCCTTCTCCCACTAGGGGAGAAGGGCTAATATAGTCTTCCTCTTGCTCCTCTCTCCCTTTATGGGAGAGGGGCTGGGGGTGAGGGTCTCTTATCTACGGAACATATTGAGCATCCGCTGCGTGACCCAGAACCCGCCAGCAATGTTGATGGTGCCCACTAGAATGGCGATCGCCCCCAACACAGTCGTAGGCGAAGTGAGCGGCCCTGAAATTTGCAGCATCCCACCCAAAATGATGATGCCGCTAATGGCGTTGGTGACGCTCATGAGAGGGGTATGGAGCGCAGGAGCCACGTTCCAGATCACCTGCCAGCCCACAAAGCAGGCCAACACAAACACAATAAAGTGAGACAAAAACGATTCTGGTGCGCCTAAGCCCATGCCCAGCAGCGCCAAGCCCACGACAATCATCCATACCCAGCCGCTGGATTTCTTGGCGGGTTTTGCTTCAGTCGCTTCAGCCACTTTCGTTTGGGCTGCGGGAGCAGGCGTGGCTGGCTGCGGTGGGGCAGCAGGCTTTGGTGCAGGCCAAGTGATCTTCCCGTCGTGCAAGACCAAGGCACCGCGCACCACTTCATCGTCGTAGTTGATGGCGTAGTTTTCAGAGCCGCCCATATCTTTGAGCAGATGGCACAGGTTAGTGCCGTAAAGCTGGCTGGCCTGGTTCGCCATGCGGCTGGGTAAATCTGTCAGGCCGATCACCGCAACGTCATGGTAGCGATAGATTTCGCCAGGGCGCGTCACCTCACAGTTGCCACCCTGCTCTGCTGCCATGTCCACAATGACCGAACCCGCCTTCATGCTCTCCACCATCTCGCGGGTGATGAGTTTGGGTGCAGGCCGACCAGGGATTAGTGCCGTGGTCACAATAATATCTACGTCCTTAGCCTGAGCCGCAAACAGCGCCATTTCTGCGGCAATAAATTCAGGACTCATTTCTTTGGCATAGCCCCCTGCCCCAGAGCCATCTTCTTG
>JBGSVR010000688.1:0-8404 GCA_041752855.1 Thermosynechococcaceae cyanobacterium | reverse complement strand
ATCGCCAGTACCGGAATCCCTGCTTCTTTAAGCGGTGTGAGGCAAAGCTGCGCTTGATTAAGCGTGGCAGGCATCACCTGGCGCTGCTCAAATAAATCTCCCGCAATCAGCACAAAATCAACCTTAGGTTCTAGGGCATATTTTGTGATTGCATCCTGGAGCGCATAAAAGAAATCTTTCGTGCGCTCTGGCGAGTCGTATTTGGTAAACCCTAAATGAACGTCAGCAAGGTGCAGAAAAGTTGGCATAGCGATCGCCCATAGGTAAAGTTGATAAAAAAACAAGAGCCACTCCTACAGCTCGCTCTGTGGGGGATTGAGCGGAGGCTTGAGTCGATGCATAAGCGATCGCAATACCGGCTCCAGAGAACTCACCTGAGAAGCGGGAAGCTCCAACGCCTGTAGTAGGCACTCAAACCGAGCCACTACATCCGTTAAGCTCAGCGAGAAAAAGCTTTCTTGAGAAAACCCAGGCAGCAAATCAACCGCACCCTGCTGCCGCACCCAGCGTTTTTCTGATAAAAAAATGTCCGTTCTACTGCCGCAGGTCAAAATGATTTTGAGACCTGGATACTGAACGCGGCACCAGCGACAGAATTCGTAGGGGTTTGGCTTCAGGGCCTCTAAATCCACCACCATGAGGTCGGGCTGTTGGTTTAACCCCTCTAGTAGCGCCTCAACCTCCTCCCTTAAGGTTTGATCTGTACAGCTTTCTTCTAGGATGGATACGCCGCAGGTTTGGAGTAGCGTTTGCCAAATGTCGTACTGCGCTGTTTGAGTCTGCACTAGCAAGACCGTTTTATGAACGCTAAAAAGCTGCGTACCCGGCACTTCTCCAGAGTACTGAAACTCCACTTCAAGAGGGCCAATTTTAAGGCGATCGCCGTGACGCAGCAGCACCGGATATCGAATAGAGACATCATTTACAAACGAGCCATTTACGCTCTGTAAATCACAGAAATAAATATCTCGGTCTGCGGTCGCCAACAGCAGCGCATGTTGGCTTGAGATCTGGTCATCGTTAAACACGATGGTGCAGTCTAGCCCACTGCCCATCAACCAGAATTTTTTGCCCACCAATGAGTAATAGTAGCCAACGGGCAGAGACGTGGGAGATCGAGCCATCCACGTCGTCGGACTCCAAAACCCGCTGTCCATCTCCCCTTTATTGGCATAGAGAGACTCAGACTGAAGAAATAGCTGTGGGACGGAGGTGCTCATCACAGATTCATGAAGAAGACTGCTTAAGATTCCGATACGCTCGCAGAACGAACGAGAACCTGACGTATGTTATTGAGATCTGCCTACCTCCACCATCCGATCTGCCGCAATGCCATTAGCAAGTTGCAGGGCTGCGGGTTTACCACGCAGGTCAACTCCACGATACATCGGCAGCGCATCCGTCAGTTGAGATTCAGCCTGCTCGAAAAAACGATCTGGGTCTTGACCCGCTGCCGTGAGCTGATTGACCCATGAAGTGCGATCGCCCTCAGTATAGCTGCCCAGGCGATCGCGAGCCGCAGGACGTAATGGCTCAATCGCATCTAGTACCTGAGAACCCACCCGATCCCAATTGGTGCGTAGCGCCTCATCTTCTGGCCCATTGCCCAAGAGCCGCCCTCGCTGGTCAGGATATTGCAAAAAATAGGCTTCATTCACCAAACGGTAAAAGAAATTAGAAGAAACGCCTAGGCTTTCTAGCCGACTAATCATCTGTGCTTTACGCTGCCGTTCAGCAGCAGAATAAGTCTGAGTTTGCTGAACAGACGCGGAAGATACCGCTGTTGAGGGCGCAGAAGAAGACGGCAAAAGAGATTGAGACTGGAGCCACCCGCGAACGGCGACCCATCCCAGTGCGCCAGCGCCCAGCAGCAGAATTAGCACGAGCAAACTTCGCCCCAGCACCGTAACCTGTTTCCAGATCCAGCCTGACGCACCCTGTGCCGCATTCGTGATGGGTGCAGGCTCTATCCGCTCTATAGAGGGCGAAGCCGCTACCGCTGTTGCCACAGCAGTGCCTAGGGGCGCAACGACCTGCGTTTTAAAGGCGCCCACGGTCTTGGAACCGTCATAAGCCATTGACGGTATGGCAGTAGAATTCTGCTGCGCGGCAGCAACCCCGTCGAGGGGTAATGGCAGTTTCTGGCTAACGAGCGCCTCTAAATCTTGTAAAACCTGCTGAGCGGTTGTGTAGCGATTTGCCACACGATGGGCGACCATTTTATCTAAAATGACGGCTAGACCTGGGCTGACGTTGACTTTATCTCGCCAGTCAAAGGCAAGATGAAAGGCATCATAAAAATCAGCCGGATCTTTGCCAATCAGCAGCACCAGTGCCGTCACGCCCAGTGCATAAAGGTCACTCGCCGCAGAAACCTGTCCCCGCCGCATTTGTTCTTCAGGAGAATAGCCTGGTTTGCCAATGAGGGTCACGCTATCTTTGGCGGTGTCTGCTGAGTTTTTGCTGTGTATTGCTGAAGCGCTAACCGTGACTTCTTTAACGCCGCCAAAATCAATCAACACAGGCAGGCGATCACTATTTCGGCAAATCAGATTATCGGGCGACAGATCACGGTGAATGACGCCGCGCCCGTGAATGTAGCTCAGCACAGGTAAAAGCTGAAGCAGCAGCGTAACGACTTCAGATTCGGAAAAGGTTTGATTCTGTCGAGTGCGATCACGCAAAATGTCTTGGTAGGTCGGCCCTTCGGCGTAGTCCTGCACCAAAAACATCGACTGGCGCGTCGGTTCTGTAAACCACTCGCGAAACTTTGGAATTTGCGGATGCTGAAGCTTGTACAGCACTTCAGCTTCACGGGCAAACAGCTCTTTTGCTTTTTCTAGGCTGTCCTGGTTTTCCGCAGCAGGTGCCAGTTCCTTTAAGACACAGCGCTCATTAAAGCGATTGATATCCTCTGCTAGGTAGGTCTGCCCAAACCCACCATGACCAATATCTCGCACAATTCGATAGCGATCGCCCACCACCTTCTCAATTAGGTCATTCGCCCCCATCAAAGGCACACCACATTGGTTGCAATAGCGGCTCGCAAGGGGATTAGAGTGGCCTTGATGACACAAGCGTGACCCTGACATGGGATTTAAATGTTTAAGAGCATAGCCAACGAGACAATCGCCATCTTAGCGAAATGTGCCGTCTTTTCGCAGATAGGCTTTAGCCTACACCTATCTGCCCTCATCAATAGAAGATCTCTTGCATCCATCTTAGCCCCCTCATCCCAACCCTTCTCCCACAAGGGGGGGAAGGGCTAATTCCGGCTCCCCTTGTGGGAGAGGGGTTGGGGGAGAGGGGAATATTCTCTATCATCATGATTCCTCGATCACCCACAAAGAGTAGGGGTTTAGCGCCAAGCTAGAGTTGTAGTAGCGGTCTTGTTCAGAAACTTCCTGCCCAACCCAATCGGGTAAATCTACCACCTGATCGGCTGCACTTAGCTCAACCTCCGCTAACACCAACCCTTGATTGAATCCCTGAAACTCGTCAACTTCCCAAACCAGATCGCCCCAGGGGATGCGGTATCGAATTTTCTCGACAATACGAGGATGACACCATAAATCCAGCATCTTTTGCGCATCAGCTACCGAAATTTCGTACTCAAATTCTGGCCGAACGTAGTTTTCTGCCTTCCCCTTAAGGGTGAGATAGCCCTGAGCGCCAGCAATTCTAACCCTAACCGTCACGCCAGTAGACTTGAAAACGTACCCTTGACGGTAAAGCTTTCCAACCCCTAGGGAACGCCAAGCGTCACTTTTAACTAAAAATTTACGCTCGATCTCCGTTCCCATACTGATCCCATACCGACTGGGGCTTATGGCTTAACGCTCTGTAATAAAGACCGCACCGCCGTCATCATTTCTTCTGGGTTAAAGGGCTTAATGATGTAGGCATCACCTCCCTGCTTCATTGCCCAGTGGCGGTCAAACGCCTCACTTTTGGTCGAACACAAAATGACAGGGACATCCTGAAGTTCATTTTTAACCCAGCGGCAAAGCTCATAGCCGTTCATATTGGGCATCACCACATCCGTGATGACCAAATCTGGTCGGCTGTCTTTCAAGAGCTGTTTTGCAACTAGCCCGTCCTCCGCTTCAACCACCGTTAACCCATGCTGGCTCAATAAATTGACCAACATCGCCCGAATCGTCGGGCTATCATCTACAACCATCACTGTCGTCATTTGCACAACCTCTTTGAGGTATCTCCCTCCACGGAAAGTATGCCCAAAATTAGAGCGCTACAGTAACTGCTGTTGTCACTATACCGAGAATTTTGGAGAGCCAAGGAGTAAAACTGAATCATGACGAATAAACTTGTTTTTTACATCCATGAAAATACGGATATTTGGCGAAGTTTTTAACCTTCCGTTAACTAAGACGTTCTGCCTAAAAAGGCTCACCAGTCTAACCAAAAGCGGCAGGCTTTATACGGCACAAGGCTTTTAGGTCGCAACAAACCGCACAAACTTCTTTTTGCCAACCTGAAGAACTTTTGCCTCTAACTGTTCTGGTGTCGCCGCAGCCCAGTCCACTTCGGAAATTTTCTGACCATCTAACTTTACAGCCCCCCCTTGAATTTGACGTCGAGCATCGCTGCTACTGGAACAAAGCCCACAGATGCTGAGTAGATAAAACAGCTTAACCGGAAACTGGATTTGAGTTAAAGAAAACTCAGGAACTAATTCCGTATCGGCTGCCTTCCCCTCCTTAATCATGGCGATAACCGCCTCTTGGGTCTGCTGAGCGGCTGCCTTGCCATGAAATTGACCCACAATGTCTAAAGCCAAAAGCTTTTGGCGATCGCGGGGCGCTTGCGGCAGTTCATCGAGCGGTAGATCTGTCAGCAGCTCAAAGTATTGCTCAATACTTGAGTCAGCTATTTTCTCTAGTTTAGAGTAAAGGCTTACAGGATTCTCTGCCAATCCGACGTAATTATTGAGAGACTTAGACATCTTCTGAACGCCATCAGTGCCGAGCAAAATGGGCATTAGCAGCCCAAACTGAGGTTTTTGACCAAATACGCGCTGAAGATCGCGTCCTACGGCAATATTAAACTTTTGGTCAGTTCCGCCAATTTCAACATCGGCCTCAACTGCCACAGAGTCATAGCCCTGCATCAGCGGATACAAAAACTCATGGAGGAAAATCGGATTTCCTTTGCTATATCGATCGGAGAATCCTTCCTTTGCCAACATTTGCCCCACGGTCATCGTGGTCAATAGCTGCAAAATTTTGGATAAATCAAGTTGAGCCAGCCATTCAGAGTTATGGCGAATCTCGAGCCTTTCTGGGGTGTCAAAGTCTAAAATGGGGCGAATCTGCTCGATATAGGTTTTGACATTGGCTGCCACATCCGCCTCGCTGAGCTGTCGTCGCACTTCCGACTTCCCCGTGGGATCGCCAATGCGAGCAGTAAAATCACCAAAAATCAAAACGGCGGTGTGTCCTTGATCTTGAAAGGCACGCAGCTTGCGAATGGGGATGCTGTGACCCAAATGCACGTCTGAACCCGTCGGGTCAATACCAAACTTAATTCTGAGGGGACGACTGGCCTGCTGAAGCCTTGCCGCAATGTTTTCGGCGGGGTCTGTAGAGTCCGGAAGATTCGGAAAAATGTCGCTGACGCCGCGCTGGAGCGCTGGCGACCAAGAGTAGGTCATGGAAAAAGTCTGCCAAACCAGAGTTGAAGGTAGTAAATATGGAATGAGTCTTAAATTCTACCAGGTTGCTAGTCTGAAGGTTTGCGTCAATTTAACCTCGGCACCGCTGCCGCTATTTTCAGGAACAGCGAGTCAGATTAAGCTATCAAACAGATAGGCTCACGCTTAAAGTCAGTATCCACCGTTTTGACGGTGTGGTTTAATCATTCTGCGGGGATATGGGCTTCACTTAGGCAGCTTTAGCCCTTAAGTAAGTGTTCTAGTCAGTCAGTCATCTGAAGTATCAGTACTCAGAAGTATTTTGATCGGTTCTGCACACAGGAATTACAGCAGCAGTGTCCACTAAAGCAATTCGCCATCGGTCTTTAAGCCCTTCTAGCACCCCAGAAGGCTTTTTGCCTTCTACGATTAAGGTTGCTGGCTCTACAATTCTCGTGACCTCAATGCTGGGCGTTACGGCCTTGGCAGGTGTCTTGGTCGGCTTAGCAATCAGCTACAGAAATTTGCCCGATGTGCGATCGCTTAAGGGCTATGTCCCCAGTGAGACGACCTATATCTACGACATCAACGGCAAAGTGTTAGCCAGCCTCCACGGCGAAGAAAACCGCGAAGTTGTGCCGCTGGATAAAATTTCGCCGAAGCTTAAGCTTGCCGTGCTTGCCATTGAAGACAGCAACTTTTATCAGCATTCAGGGGTTAACCCTGTGGGCATTCTGCGGGCGACCCTCGTCAACTTAAGGCAGGGGCGCACCGTAGAAGGAGCCTCAACCCTCACGCAGCAGTTGGTCAAAAACCTGTTTTTAACCCCCCGTGAGCAAATTAGCCGCAAGATCACCGAGGCCGTCCTAGCGATGCGGGTGGAGAAGCTCTTTAAAAAAGACGAAGTGTTGGAGATGTACCTCAACCAAATTTATTGGGGACACAACACCTATGGAGCCGAAACGGCTGCCCTCAGCTACTTTAATAAATCTGCGGCAGACCTGAACCTAGCCGAAGCGGCCTTAATGGCAGGCATTATTAAAGCACCGGAGCAGTACAGCCCATTTTTTAACTTTAAAGCTGCGAAGCGACAGCAGGTCATCGTGCTAGACCGAATGGTGGCGCTTAACTGGATTACGCCAGAAGAAGGTGAGGCAACCAAAGCGCAGCCCCTCAAGTTTGGGCACGTCACCTCCTTCCAGAGAAGCACGTCCCCCTTTGTCACCAATACCGTTGTTAAAGAGCTAACGGACAAATTTGGTAAAGAAGCCGTACAGCGTGGCGGGATGCGGGTGCAGTCTACGGTGGACTGGAAGCTTCAGCAGTTGGCCGAAGATTCGGTGCGCTACGGCAGCGGGATTTTGCAGGGTCAGGCGGATCAGCTTGCCCTCGTGGCCGTTGACCCGCGCACGCACTTTATTAAGGCCATTGTGGGCGGAGTAGACAGCAATAAAACCTCCTTTAACCGCGTGACGCAAGCTCAGCGTCAGCCTGGCTCGTCTTTTAAGCCCTTCGTATTTTACGCGGCCTTCGCCTCAGGGAGGTACACGCCAGATTCCATCATTAACGACAGCCCCGTTAGCTACGATGACGGCAGTGGAGAACGCTATGCGCCCCAAAACTATGACCGTACCTTTGCGGGTGGAATGACGGTTCGTCAGGCTTTAGCGCAATCTCGAAATATTCCGGCGGTTGTGCTGGGTCAAACTGTGGGGCTGGAAAAAGTAATTGATATCTGCCGCGTTTTGGGTATCAAAAGCCCGATTGCCCCTGTGATTTCGCTCCCTTTAGGTGCCGTAGACTTAACGCCCCTAGAGATGGCATCCGCCTACGCTACGTTTGCCAGCAACGGATGGCAGTCCGACCCGACCGCCGTTCTTCAGGTGACGGACGGGTCTGGGCGGGTGATGCTAAACAACACGCCTCAGCGCAAGCTGGTGCTTGACCCCTGGGCGACGGCAGCTTTGGTGGACACTATGCAGGCGGTGGTGAACAGCGGGACGGGTAAGGCCGCCTACTTTGGTCGTCCCGCAGGGGGCAAAACGGGTACAACGTCCTCAGAACGAGATATTTGGTTTGGGGGATTTGTGCCTCAGCTTGCGGCAGTGGTGTGGGCTGGAAACGACAATTACAGTCCTCTAGGGCGGGGTGTAACCGGAGGGGGCATCATGGCTCCCATCTGGCGTGATTTTATGAGCCGTGCGATACAGGGGCAGCCTGTGATGGACTTTGTCCCTGCATCTAAATTTCAGCGACCGACTGCGCCGTAGAAAGCCGCTTTTACAGCCTTTACAGGTTTAGGTCGGTGACTGCACCTACGCTGCTAGAGGCGACCAGTTTGGCGTATTTTGCCAGTACGCCCTGGGTATAGCGCGGTGCGCGGGGCTGCCAGTTGGCTCGGCGGTGAGCTAGTTCTGCCTCAGAAATTTGCAGCTCTAGCTTCCGCGCAGGGGCATCAATGGTGATGGTGTCGCCTTCTTGGACAAGGGCGATCGCCCCTCCCACTGCGGCCTCTGGTGCCACATGGCCCACCACCATCCCGTAGGTGCCGCCAGAAAAGCGTCCGTCGGTAATGAGTCCTACAGAATCGCCGAGACCCGCGCCAATGATGGCAGAGGTGGGCGCAAGCATCTCTCGCATGCCAGGGCCACCTTTAGGCCCTTCATAGCGGATTACAATCACGTCTCCGGCCTGGATCTTGTTGTCTAAAATTGCCGCTAAGCATTCTTCTTCAGATTCAAAAACGCGGGC
>JBGSVR010000687.1:0-5620 GCA_041752855.1 Thermosynechococcaceae cyanobacterium | reverse complement strand
TGACAACCTTCAGGGGGCTTGGAGCAACTTCTTTGCTAATTCTGGTTGGGGTTGCGATTGATACCGCTAAACAGATTCAGACCTACGTCATTTCCCAGCGTTACGAAGGCATGGTGAAAGACTAATGGCACGCTTAATTCTCTTTGGCCCTCCTGGGGCTGGCAAGGGTACTCAGGCTGTGGAGCTTTCGAGTCGATTCACCGTTCCTCACATCTCAACGGGGGATTTGTTTCGGGCAGCAGTGTCTGAGCAGACGGCCTTAGGGGTAAAAGCTCAGGGATATCTAGATCGTGGAGAGCTGGTGCCAGATGCGCTAGTCATCGACATGATTCGGGAGCGGCTGGTTCAACCTGATACGCAAGCAGGCTGGCTCTTGGACGGGTTTCCTCGAACTGTCCCTCAGGCTCACGCCCTAGACGAACTGCTGTCTAGCATAAATCAGAGCTTGGATCGCGTGGTGAATCTTGAGGTGCCCGATGGGTTTCTTCTAGAGCGCCTTCTGGGGCGGGGGCGCAAAGACGATAATGAGGAGGTCATTCGTCGTCGATTGCAGGTCTATCATGACCAGACCGCGCCATTGATTCGCTTCTATGGCGATCGCAATCAGCTCACCGATATTGACGGGAGCGCCCCCGTAGAGGACGTAACGGCAGCGATTCAGACTGCCCTGACTGCCTTCTTCCCCAAAGCTTAATCCCCATACTGTTTCGCATTCCTCAAGGAGGATATTGCCATTGTCTAAGCAAGATGTCATTGAGATGGAAGGAACCGTCACCGAATCCCTGCCGAACGCGATGTTCCGCGTGGATCTGGATAACGGCTTCAATGTCCTCGCTCATATCTCTGGCAAAATTCGGCGGAACTACATCAAAATTTTGCCCGGAGATCGCGTCAAGGTTGAGCTAACCCCCTACGACCTGACCAAAGGCCGCATTACATATCGCCTCCGCAAAAAGTAGTCAGCCTAACCATAAGATATAATTTTTTAAATTTTCCTTTAGCTTTGAATAGTGCTAAGATAACGAGTTTGGAGTTGTAAGTAGTCATGAAAGTTCGTGCATCCGTCCGTAAAATCTGCGACAAGTGCCGCGTTATTCGGCGGCGAGGTCGTGTAATGGTCATCTGTACTAATCCAAAGCATAAACAGCGCCAAGGGTAAGCGACAGTTTTGTCCATTGAGTTTGCCCCTTGGGGCTGTGAATGAGTAACGTATCCACAAAGGAGATAAGCATAGCGTGGCACGTATTGCCGGAGTTGACCTTCCACGAGACAAGCGCGTTGAGATTGGTCTGACCTACATTTTTGGAATTGGCTTGTCACGATCCCACGCCATTTTAGCGAAAACAGGCGTTAATCCTGATACCCGTATTAAAGAGCTGTCTGACGCAGACATTTCTTCTTTGAGGGTTGCGGTTGAAGAGTATCAAATCGAAGGAGATCTCCGACGATTTGAATCTATGAACATCAAGCGATTGATGGACATCGGAACTTATAGAGGTCGCCGTCATCGTCTGGGTCTGCCCGTTCGCGGTCAGCGGACTCGTACCAATGCCCGAACCCGTCGTGGCGGTCGTCGTACCGTAGCCGGGAAGAAAAAGGCAGTGAAGAAATAATTAGTTGCTTTCAATTCCTCTCCCATTTTTTAGCCCAGTTTTAGCGTAGTCTGCCTCGATAACAGTTAAAGAACCGATATGGCGCAACAATCGAAACGATCCTCAAGCCGCAAGCAAAAGCGGAACGTCCCCAGCGGCGTGGCTCACATCCAATCCACATTCAACAACACCATCGTCACCATCTCCGACGTCAATGGAGAAGTCATTTCCTGGGCCTCAGCTGGCTCTAGCGGCTTCAAGGGCGCTAAAAAAGGTACCCCCTTTGCCGCTCAAACCGCATCTGAAGGCGCTGCTCGACGTGCCATGGATCAAGGCATGCGACAAATTGAGGTCATGGTCAGTGGTCCTGGCGCAGGTCGGGAGACCGCTATCCGCGCGCTTCAGGGCGCTGGACTCGAAATCACGTTAATTCGAGATGTAACCCCAATTCCTCATAACGGCTGCCGTCCACCAAAGCGTAGACGCGTTTAAGCCGTTTAGGTCAGTGGTTTGCTCTAGCACAGGCTTTTATGGCGAAGTAAAGTGTTTTAGTAAAGCGTGTTGACTTTTGTAGGCGCATTGAAGCAAGCAGCAGCAGCAACAAGAGAGGGTTTCACGTGGCGCAATTTCAGGTTGAATGTATTGAATCGAGAGTGGACGCAGACTACAGCCAGTACGGCAAGTTTGTCCTAGAGCCGCTAGATCGCGGTCAGGGAACCACGGTAGGAAACGCCCTACGGCGAATTTTGCTGTCTAACTTATCGGGAACAGCCGTGACTTCCGTTCGCATTGCGGGCGTGAACCACGAATTTGCAGCAATTCCCGGTGTCCGTGAAGATGTTTTGGACGTGCTGCTGAGTATGAAGCAGATCGTCCTAAACAGTCATAGCCCTGAGCCACAAATTGGCAGGCTTTTTGTAAAAGGACCTGCAACGGTCACTGCGAAGGATTTTGAGGTTTCAGCAGACGTTGAAATCATCAGTCCTGACCAGTACGTTGCAACCCTTGGTCCTGATGCTGTGCTTGAGATGGAGTTTAAGATTGAGCAAGGCAAAGGCTACCGTCCGGTCGAGAAAAATCGAGACGAAAACGTTGCCCTTGACTTCTTGCAAATTGACGCAATCTTTATGCCAGTACGAAAGGTGAACTACACCGTAGAAGATGCCCGTGTGGGTGGCTCTATGGAAAAAGATCGCCTCATTATTGAGATGTGGACAAACGGCAGTTTGACCCCTCAAGAATCGCTGAGTCAGGCGGCATCTATTTTAGTGGACTTATTTAATCCCCTCAAAGATGTCACCTATAGACCCGTCGAAGATCCTGAGATTGCGGCAGAGGATGAGACGAATCAGATTGCGATCGAAGGGTTAAACCTATCGGTACGCGCCTATAACTGTCTCAAACGCGCTCAAATTAACAGCGTTGCCGATCTACTGGAGTATTCTCAAGAAGATCTGCTAGAGATTAAAAACTTTGGCGCAAAGTCTGCTGAAGAGGTGATTGAAGCGCTCCAAATTCATTTGGGCATTACGCTTCCCCTTGAGAAGGCTTCAAAAAACCCATAATTTAGAACCAATAGTAAGGGAAACAGGTCGATATGCGTCATCGTTGTCGCGTGCATCAATTAAGTAAACCCGCTGACCAGCGCAAAGCACTACTGCGCGCCTTAACGACGGAGCTGATCCGTCATGGTCGAATTACGACCACTAAAGCAAGGGCGCGTGCTGTCCGCTCTGAAGCAGAGCATATGATTACTCTGGCGAAGGAAGGTACTCTGGCTGCTCGTCGTCGGGCGCTGGGCTATATCTACGACAAGCAGCTTGTACACGCGCTGTTTGAGAGTGCGCCTGAGCGTTACGGAAATCGCAATGGGGGCTACACCCGCATTATTCGCACGGTGCCCCGTCGGGGAGATGCTGCTGAGATGTCGGTCATTGAGCTGGTCTAACCTACAGGCAGTCGCCAAAATTAAGTAAGCGCTTCGAGTTTTATGGTGTCTACGATTCTTCCTACTGTGCAAAGAGTTGCCCTGGTTATTCAGTACCTGGGCACTCGTTTTCATGGTTGGCAGCGTCAGCCCCACCATCGCAGCGTCCAAGCTGATATTGAGCAGGCCATTGAATCTGTGGTGGGCTATCCGGTGACGCTTCACGGCGCAGGACGAACCGACACAGGAGTACATGCAGCGGCTCAGGTGGCGCACTTTGAAGTGGCATCACCCATTCCGCCCGCGCGATGGGCCAGCGTTTTGAATGCGCGCCTGTCAGATGATGTCTTAATTCGTGCTTCTGCGGCGGTTTCCTCAAGTTGGCACGCTCGATTTTCGGCACTTTGGCGGCGCTATCGCTATACGCTGTACGGCGATGCACGTCCGAACCTGTTTTTGCAGCCCTACACTTGGCACTATTATCATCATCCTTTAGATGTTGAGCGGATGCAGTCTGCCTTAGAACCGCTGGTGGGTCGTCATCATTTATCGGCGTTTCATCGCGCTGGCTCTAGCCGAAAGCATTCTTGGGTTGATGTGCAGGCCGCAAGCTGTGAATCTGTCACGAGTGCTGGTGCGGGTTCGCTGCTTCAGATTGAGGTACAGGCCAGCGGCTTTTTGTATGGCATGATGCGGCTGCTGGTGGGACAGCTTGTACAGGTAGGGGCGGGACTGCGATCGCCAGAAGCCTTTACCGAAATTTGGCAAACCGAGCAGCGCCACGAAGTAAAGCACTCCGCCCCTGCGAAGGGACTGTGTTTACTGAGGGTTGGGTACCCTGACTTTCCCTTTCCGCCAGAGGTTTGGTTTGATACCTTCCCTCATTTTGTGTTGTCGAACCCACCGCCAACCACCAACTTTTATGCGAGTTCAGTGTCTTAGCAGACCCGCATACGTCAACGTTTTGAAGCCCGAATTGAGATCAACGATGGAAAAAACTTATCTACCTCCAGATTCAAATGCAGACCAAAAGTGGTTTGTTGTAGACGCTGCCGATCAGCGTTTAGGTCGTTTGGCAACCCAAATTGCGATGGTGCTGCGCGGCAAAAATAAGCCCCACTATACGCCATTTATGGATACGGGCGATTTTGTGATTGTGATCAACGCTGAAAAAGTTTGCGTGACGGGCAAAAAGAGCGAGCAAAAGCTTTACCGTCGCCACTCCGGTCGCCCTGGTGGGATGAAGGAAGAAACCTTTGCAGATCTGCAAAAGCGTTTGCCAGAGCGGATTATTGAGAAAGCCGTAAAAGGGATGCTGCCCAAAACGAGCCTGGGTCGTCAGCTCTTTACCAAGCTAAAAGTCTATGCTGGCTCAGACCATCCTCACCAGTCTCAGCAGCCAGCCGCGTTAAAGATTGAAACGATTTCAGGAGTAACCCAATAATGCAAGCCACTGATTCATCTAAGCGCGTTTCTTATGCCGGCACAGGCCGTCGTAAAACGTCTGTTGTTCGCGTTCGCTTAGTGCCTGGTACGGGCAAGCTGATCATTAACGGCAAGCCTGGGGAACTCTACCTTCAGTTCAACCCGACCTATATTTCTTTGGCAAAAGCGCCTTTAGAAACGTTGGGGCTAGAAGGCGAGTACGATATTCTTGCCAACGCCAAGGGCGGCGGCCTAACTGGTCAAGCGGATTCGATTCGGATGGGTGTAGCGCGGGCGCTCTGTCAGCTTGACCCAGATAACCGTAAGCCACTGAAGATTGAAGGCTTCTTAACCCGTGACCCTCGCGCCAAAGAGCGTAGAAAGTACGGTCTGCGCAAGGCACGGAAGGCTCCTCAATACTCGAAACGTTAAGGCTTTTCTATTTTTGTAAGCCCATTTTGTAAGTTAGTTTTGAAGGAGATAGAACAATGGCAAAGCCTGGAATTCATCCAGAATGGTACCCTGAAGCGCAGGTTTTGTGCGACGGCGAAGTGGTGATGACGGTTGGGTCTACCAGACCTCAACTAAACGTTGACATTTGGTCTGGGAATCACCCGTTTTATACGGGAACCCAAAAGCTGATTGATACGGAAGGTCGTGTTGAGCGATTTAAGCG
>JBGSVR010000686.1:0-18995 GCA_041752855.1 Thermosynechococcaceae cyanobacterium | reverse complement strand
CTCTAGCCCTGCCACCTGAGTTGCCCCCACATCAAAGGTAAAGCCTCGGCGCTTAAAGGTTGAGGCGCAGCCGCCAGGTACCCAAGCCTGATCTGCAATAAGGACGGAGTAGCCTTGACGTGCCAAGAGCGCCGCCGCCGTTAAGCCGCCAATGCCTGCCCCAATCACGACAATGCGAGAGGATGGGCGGGATTTATTTAAACCAGATAAGAGAGACACGAAGAAAAGTTACATAACTTAATACTTCTATCCTAAAGCAGCATCTTGGTTTTGAGTGAGTTCTGAAATTTTGCCCCAAATGCTTGTTTGACTCTCACAACCCAGGCAACAGAAAAATTACGCACAAATAATTGAAAGGGATGCAAATGATCCCTTAATGTATTGTGATTGCTAGAGATGTTTAGTCTTTGTCTACTTTGCTACAGACTCACAAGATTTATCGGTCGCTGACGGGGCGCTTAACCCGCTCCACCCTACGCCCTCAAACCTCCGCTTATCGGCTAGGTGCCTTAGTCGCTGGACTCAGCTTATTTTTGACCACGAGCTGCGGTAAATCAACGCCCCCTGGCGGCGGAACGGGGAGCGATCGCCTAGTCATTGGCACCACCGCGAAATTCCGCACCCTAGACCCAGCGGACTCCTACGAAGTGTTTTCAGGGAATTTGCTTTATAACTTGGGCGATCGCCTCTACGACTACGAGCCAGGATCTGGCAAGCTCAAGCCAAAGCTAGCAACGGCATTACCCAAGGTGAGCGAAGACGGACTGATGTATACCATTCCACTCCATAAAGGTGTGAAGTTCCACGATGGAACCCCCTTTGACGCCAAGGCAATGGCTTTTTCGCTGGAGCGCTTTATTGCCAATGGCGGCAACCCTGCGGGTCTGCTCAGCGATCCGGTAAAGTCTGTTCAGGCGACGGGAAATTTAGAGCTAACCATTACACTCAAAAAGCCCTTTGCTGCTTTTCCAAACCTGCTGGCCTTTTCAGGACTGGTTGCTGTATCTCCCAAGACCTATAAAAAGGGAGCCGGACAGTTTCTGCCGAATCAATTTGTGGGCACAGGTCCCTACAAGCTAGTGAAAGTGGGCGGCGATTCGATTCGCCTAGAAGTTTTTGAAGACTATTGGGATACAAAGCCGACGAATAAGGGCATCAACATCCAAATTTTTTCAAGCCCTGCCAATTTATTTAATGCTTTTCGCACCGGATCGATTGATGTTGCCTATCAGTCTTTAGACCCTGACCAAATCCAGGCGCTAGAGAATGACGCGAAGAAAGGAGACTGGCAGGCCATTAGTGGCCCCAGCAACTTTATTACCTTCTTGATGCTCAATACTAAGGATGAGGCGCTTTCTAATGTCAAGGTGCGTCAGGCACTCGCTGCCATGATTAACCGAGACGTACTGAATAATCGGGTCTTCAGAGGCCAAGCAGAGTCTCTCTATACCCTGGTGCCGACCATTTTTAAAGGGATTAGCCAGCCTGTCTTTAAAGAACAGCAGCAAAAGCTGGGTAAAGATCAAATTCGCAGCTTGCTCAAAGACTCAGGCTATAGCCCTGGTAAACCCCTTAAGCTAAATCTCTGGTATCGCTCTAACCTCACCAGTGATGGGGTAGCCGCAGCGACCATTAAGGCTATGGTGGGTCAAGGCTACAGCGATGTGGTTCAGCTAGAGGTGAATAGCGTTGACTCAGCGACGGCCTATCAAAACCTAGACAAGGGCACCTACCCCATGTTTATGCTGGACTGGGCAGGGGATTACTATGACCCAGATACCTATCTTCAGCCGTTTTTAGCCTGTGAGAAGGGTTCGGTCAAGACGGGCTGCCAAAAGGGACAAAGCCAGTCTTGGGGTTCGTTTTTCTATAGCGATCGCGCCAACAAGCTCATTGACCAGCAGCGCCAAATCCGTGACCCCAAACTGCGGCTTAAGCCCTTGACAGAGCTTCAGGCGATTCTGGCTAAGGATGTGCCCTACATTCCGCTCTGGCAGAAAAAAGATTATGTGTTTGCCCAAAAAGGCATTAAAGGCATTCAGCTTCAGCCCAGCCAGCAGTTCCCGTTCTGGACGCTGAGTAAGTAAACCTGAGAGAAATTGCTTCATGTCTCGGATTCGTGCGCTGCAATACTATGTACTCTCACGGCTGCTGTTGGCTCCGCTGATGGTGTGGACGATTACCACCGTCGTGTTTTTGCTGCTGCGAGCCACTCCAGGCGACCCCGTGGATGCCATTTTAGGCCCCCGCGCCCCAGAAGAGCAAAAGGCGTTGGTGCGACAGCAGCTTGGCCTAGGCGATCCGATTTGGGTGCAGTATTTGCACTATCTGGGCAACCTGCTGAGCCTCAACTTAGGAACATCCCTATCCAGTCGAGGGCAGACGGTGTGGGATATTATCCGAGATTTCTTTCCGGCAACGGCAGAACTGGCGATTTTTAGTATGGCGATCGCCCTCATTATCGGCGTGGGTGTCGGCATCCTCTCGGCATCCAAACCGAATACGCCCCTTGACGCAGCAGGGCGCATTTTTGGCATCATCACCTATTCTGTACCGCTGTTTTGGGTGGGGATGCTGTTTCAGCTCATTTTTTCAGTTCAGTTGGGCTGGTTTCCGCTGGGTACACGCTTTCCGGTCACTTCTTTACCGCCAACGGGAATGACAGGGCTATTTACAGTAGATAGTCTGCTGTCGGGGGATTTTGGGGCGTTTGGCATGTCTTTGTACTATCTAGCGCTGCCCTGTTTTTCTCTGGGTCTAGTCCTCAGCGGTATTTTTGAACGAATTGTGCGGGTCAATCTTAAGCAAACCCTAAAGGCTGATTATGTAGAGGCAGCAAGGGCAAGGGGCATTCCTGAGCGACGGGTGCTGCTGGTTCACGCCCTCAGAAATGCATTGATTCCGGTGGTAACAGTGTTAGGGTTGACCCTTGCTGCCATGCTGGGCGGTGCGGTGCTGACGGAGGTAACGTTCTCTTGGCCTGGGCTAGGGAATCGCCTGTACGAGGCGATCTCAATGCGAGACTACCCAACTGTGCAGGGAATTATTGTATTTTTTGCGGTGATTGTGGTGATTGCCAGTATTGCGATCGATATTATTAACGCCTATATTGACCCGCGTATACGATATTGAAGCCCTTTCAGCTCAAAACTCTAATCCTCACAGCGTATTCACTAATTGTAAAAGTAAGGCTTAGATTATGAGATTTGACTCAAAACTGCTGAAGCTCTTGTTTATGTAGTCATGATTCGTAGACTTTTCAATGCCACCTAGAACTTCTCAAACAGCCGCTCATAGCATGGAACACAAAGACTTATCAATGTATATTAATGAGCTTCAGAAGAAAATTAGATAAGCTGTAGGTCTAAAAATGTTCTCTGATTTTACTGAAAAAATAATTCCATAAAAATTGAAACATAAGTACCATCTTTGGCTCATCAAAAGTTAGCACAGTGCAAAATACTCAGATTGAATTAGACTTGCTTTTAGCAAAATCAGAAGATTGGCATTGTCAAATGCTTGAAAGTCTTGGAGTGATGCCAGGTTTTGCTTGGCCTGATAGATTTGGCGACAGTCTATATAAATGGGTTAGAAATAACGAATATCCTTCTATATCAACATTGAGTCTTTTTAGTGGTGCAGGAGGTCTTGATATTGGATTTCATGACTCAGGTTTTAAAGTTTTAGAAATGGTAGAGATTGATTCTAGGTTTGCAGAAACACTTGAAGCTAATTCTACTCCTAAGGGCTTTTTTGATGGAGCTAATGTTCGCTGTATAGACATTAATGATTATACGGCACCGAAAAATTTTAAAGCTGATTTTATTATTGGTGGACCGCCTTGTCAAACATTTTCTGCGGCAGGTCGTCGTGCGGCAGGTGTGAAAGGAATAAATGATCCTCGAGGTACACTCTTTCAGCAATATGTACGTCTTCTTCGCACGCTAAAACCTCGCGGTTTTCTTTTTGAAAATGTTTATGGAATTATTGGAGCTGAAGGTGGTGAACCATGGAAAGAAATTCAGCGAACGTTTAGGGAATCTGGCTATACAATTTGTTGGCGTGTTTTAGATGCCGCAGACTATGGTGTTCCACAGCATCGAGAGCGGCTATTTATTGTTGGTTTGCGAGAAGGAGAAAAAAAATATCTATTTCCATATCCTACTCATGGGCCAGATTCCATTACGCCTCGTCCTTTTTATACGGCTGAAGAAGCTATTTCTGGCATAGAAGAAAATAATTTATTGAAGTATAAAATTAATGGCAGATGGGGACATCTAATTGAGGATATTCCACCTGGATTAAATTATTCTTTTTATACACCTGAAATGGGTCATCCAAAACCCGTATTTGCATGGCGTTCAAAGTTTTCTGACTTTATGTATAAAGCAGATCCAAAAGTTCCTGTTCGTACGATAAAAGCACAGGGAGGACTATATACAGGACCATTTTCATGGGAAAATCGACATTTTAGTGTATCAGAAATTAAAAGATTACAAACTTTTCCTGATGATTATAAGATTTCAGGTGGTCGACAGGTTTGTCTTCATCAAATAGGAAATTCAGTTCCACCACAAATAGGCAGAATTCTTGCTTTGAGTATAATGCATCAGATTTTTGGAATAGCCCCTCCATTCCCAATGCATTATTTACCAGAAAATCGAACGCTTGGCTTTAGATCTAGAAAACGTGCATTAACAAAAGTATATTTTGAGAAAGCTAAAATTGCTATTGCTAGTCTTGACAAACAAAAAGATAATGATTCACCAAAATTAGTATTGCCTTCCGAAATTAAATTTTATCTAAGCAGTAGTTTTGATTTAGGGGAGAATAAAAAGAAAGATAGCTTTCCAGTTCGCCTAAAATTCAAAGATGACGGAAAATCAATTATTATTGATGGAGAGGCTACAAATTCAAAGATTAGATCTGACAGTAATTTTCAATATTCTATATTTATAGAATCTTCCTTAGAAGAAACTTGGCCTATTCCTTTGGAAAATGCTTCATTAATAGCGCGAAGCTCGGATCCAAATCTCTTTACATCACTTTGGAAAGCATTTGAATGGGGCGTCGCAAAAAAATATGGAATTGATGATCTTGTTCAGTTGTCCAATTATTATCAATATTCACCTAGGCTAAAAGCTAAGCTAAAAGTAGAGATTAGAAATTCTCCACTATTGCCAGAATGGTATATTTTAGAAAAGGTCGTGAGTGGTATTGGAGTTGCTGTTCAGCTATCCTTAGATTCATTTTCAGATAAGTGGAACGTCCCTCGAGAGAGTATTATCTCATCTTTTCATTTTCTTAGGTCAATAGGTTATGAAGTTCGTAGTCATAATACTAATCCTCAGATCAAGAATGGAGATTTTTTAGTACCATATTCATTTCCTACTCTTGCATCACGTAGTGTTCAACTCAGAAAAAAAATATGATAAATTCCTCTGAATACTATATTCGTATCTTCTCGAATCGTAGTGAACTTGTTTTTCTAGATGGAAGCGAGACGGTATTTTTAGAGGGGGTTAATAATGCGTTAACAAAAGACAGATATCAAAAAATTGTCAATATGCTTAAAAGTGGTTATCTTGTAGAGCAAATTAGAATTTGTTGTGAGGAACCGCAGAATATTCTTTCAGATAATTTAAATGATCAGGATACAAATCTACTCGATGCTCTTGTTGATTCAATAACTTCTGAAGTAGGTAGAGCTTTGATTGGCTTATCAGTATTGCAGCTTACAATCAAGTCTATTGTTCCAGATCAAAGCATTAGACTACATAAAGGTAGTAATTCTAAAAGTTCGTTTGGATGGGAAAGTGGTATTTCAATGCGTTCTTTAGATAAAAAGTTTATAACACCAGTTTTAAGAAATGAAGAATTGGTAAAGCTGAACGCAGATGGTTTCATGATGACGCGCTCTTTAGCAGAAAATTATCCGTATACTAAAGTTTACAAAGCTTCAATCCGTGGCGCTCGTTTAGAATGGTTGACTATGGTAGAACGATTAGAGGCGAGTGGTGGAGCATTGCCTGCACTGCCAGCTCTACACTATCTTTTATCCAAACTATTGAATCATTCTAAACTCTTTGAGGATTTAGCTTTAAATGTTTTTACTATATTAAACTCTCTTCTTGATCAGAGTCGTTTTAATACTGTTGAGGAAGTAAAGTCTGTCTTAAAAAGACATATGATTGAAGCAAATTATTCGGCTCGAATAATGGAAATTTCAATGCATAGCTTCATGCAAGCAATTGAAGAGTTTGAAGGATTTGGGGGTGCAAGTCTTGTGCCATTATCACAAATGCGATCAGCCAATAAAAAGCATGGTAATATTGGAGATATTGAACTTGTTGAAGATAGGGAAATCATCGTATCTTGGGATGCAAAATACGGAAAAAATTATTTACGTGATGAGTTAGAAGAATTAAAAGATAAATTGAACTTTCATGATTCAGTTTTAGAAGCTGGATTTGTAACTTCTGAAGACCCTGTTTACTCTTCTGATGTAACGCAAGCAATAATAGATATTGAAGATTTATTTGATATTAAGATTTATATTCTTACTTTAGACGAATGGATAGATAAATACTTAAATATCGCTATAGAATTCCCTGGTGTTAGGGAATCTGAAATCGCAAGAAATTGGATTATAGCCTACGCAGAATCTATTGCTCAGAAGAGAGTTGAAAAAGCACCTATTGATGAGCCTTGTTATGAGTGGTTATATACTTTCAGAGGAATACTCCAAGAATTTTCTTGATATAAAGAAGTATTTGTCAGGTTAAGTTCAAGGCACTATCGGATCCCGTTACTACTTGGGTTTCGGTCTACAGCACGTACCGTCTGTTCGATGCGATTCCCCTGAGTAGCACGATCCTCCGCAGGATTCTAAATAGCTCTCGTACGGTATAGTCGCCTTCCATTTCAATCTTCAGGTCGTCGATTGCAGAGACTCAGGTGTTTTCATCAGTCAAGGCGGGGGTGGGTGATAATGATTATGGGGTTGTTGTCATGGCTACTTTTGGTTTTATTAGCTTTCACACTAACCCTTTCCTAACCTATTTTCGATTTACTGAATCTACGTGTCATCAACTTGAACCATGCAAATTCGTCGTCGTCCCCCCAATCCTGCGATCGCGGTTGAAGCCTTAAGCTACAAAATTAAGGCCGATGACGCAGAGCCGCGCAATATTCTAGAGAAAATTGTCTGGCATAAAGACAAAGAAATAGACAAAATGCGCGAGGCAACGCCGCTAGTAGATCTGCGCAAACAGCTCGTTAATGCACCTGCACCCCTCAATTTTCTTGAAGCACTTCGTGATGGCAAAACCTCCCCTGCGCTTATTGCTGAGGTCAAAAAGGCATCCCCAAGCAAAGGAGTATTTCGGGAAGCATTCAATCCCGTTGAAATTGCGCAAGCTTATGCCGCCGCTGGGGCAAGCTGTCTTTCGGTATTGACCGACGTGGCGTTTTTTCAGGGCAGTTTTGAATACCTTAAGCAGATTCGTCAAGCCGTACAAATTCCGCTGCTGTGCAAAGATTTTGTGCTGGCTCCCTATCAAATTTACCTGGCGCGATCGCGGGGAGCAGATGCGATTCTTTTGATTGCATCAATTTTGCCAGATCAAGACCTAACCTATTTTCTCAAAATCGTAAAGTCTGTCGGGATGACGGCTCTGGTTGAGGTGCATACTCTAGCAGAACTGGATCGGGTGTTGGCGCTGCCAGGGGTTGAGTTAGTGGGCATCAATAACCGTAACTTAGAAGACTTCTCGGTTTCGCTGGATGTCACCTGTGATCTGATTGCTCAGCGGCAGCAGATCATTTTAGAGAAAGAAATTTTGATTGTGAGTGAGTCGGGGCTGCATCAATTTTCTGATGTTCAAACCGTTGCTAACGCTGGAGCAAAAGCAATTCTTGTTGGCGAATCTTTAATTAAAGAAGACCCTTCAGAACCTGTTTTTGAAAGTGAAGCAGCACGGATGAAATCCAAAATCTCGGTTTTGTTTGGGGTTGAGTAGACTGAAGAAAGAGTATTGGGCTAGATGAGTAGGCGATCGCCATTTCTTAATATCAGCAAATTTTTCACAACCTGGCATGTAATGAAGATGCCATTAACTGAAGCCCAACAGCATTTTAGTCATGTATCCTCCCTCCGTCTCTGATCGCTTCTATCCCCAAACCGCCCGCCGTGGCAAGCACAAGATTTTCATCGGCATGGCTCCTGGAGTGGGTAAAACCTACAAAATGCTCGAAGAAGCCCACTTGCTTAAACAAGAAGGTATTGATGTCATTATTGGTGTGATTGAAACCCACGGACGTAAAGAGACTGCTGAAAAAACGATTGGCTTAGAAATAATTCCTAGAATCGCCATCGAAGAACTAAGTCTGCTTGAAATGGATACCGAAGGCATACTAGTGCGATCGCCCCAACTTGCCCTCGTAGATGAACTCGCCCATACCAACGTCCCTGGTTCAGAGCGCGAAAAGCGCTACCAAGACGTTGAAATTCTTCTCAATGCCGGAATTGATGTGTACTCCACCGTCAATATTCAGCATTTAGAAAGCCTCAATGACCTAGTGGCAAGAATTACAGGCGTTGTTGTTCGAGAGCGCATCCCCGATCGCATTTTAGAAACCGCCGACCAGGTGGTGGTGGTAGACGTAACGCCAGAAACCCTAGAGCAGCGTCTTTTAGAAGGCAAAATCTATGCCTCCAACAAAATTCAGCAGTCTTTAGAAAACTTTTTTCAACGCCGTAACCTCATTGCATTAAGAGAGCTTGCCCTCAGAGAAGTGGCTGATACCGTTGAAGAAGAAGCCAATGATCTCCCCCTTGCGGGACAGATTTGCAATATTCATGAGCGCGTATTGGTCTGTCTATCAACCTATCCCAATTCTGTTCAGCTTCTGCGGCGAGGGGCACGCCTTTCAAACTATATGAATGCGCCACTGTATGCAATCTTTGTAGATGCCTCTGACCGCTTTCTCTCGAAGGAAGAAAGCCTTCATGTCGAAACCTGCGAAAAGCTGTGCAAAGAATTTGGCGGTGAATTTTTACGGGTCAGAAAGAGTGATGTGCCCAGTGCGATCGCCGAGGTCGCCGCCACTCAGCACATCACGCAAATCATTATCGGTGAAAGCCAGCAGTCGCGATGGAGGCATTTACTCAAGGGTTCTTTTACCCAGCAGCTTATGCGCCTGATCCACCATCAGCATATTGATTTGCACATTATTGCAACTGAGAAATAATTTGTTCGATAGGATGGTTGAAGGAGGAGCTTTCTATGACTTTATCGCCCCTAGCGCCGCCAACCTTATCGCTGAAAGAATTTCTGAAGTTACCAGAAACGAAACCAGCCAGCGAATTTATTGACGGTCAAATTTATCAGAAACCCATGCCCCAAGGGAAACATAGCTTACTTCAAACGCGCTGTGCGCCGGCTATTAATCAGGTTGCTGTGCCGAAACGCATTGCCCATGCCTTTACAGAACTGCGCTGTACCTTTGGAGGGCGCTCCATTGTCCCAGATATTGCTGTATATGAATGGAGCCGCATTCCGGTCAGTGCAGCCGGAGAGATCGAAAATGTTTTCCCGATTTACCCAGACTGGACCATAGAAATTTTGTCGCCCGATCAGCGACCTACCCGCGTCATTAACAACATTTTGTTTTGCCTAAACCACGGCACAAAACTAGGCTGGCTCATTGATCCTGAAGAGAAAACCGTGATTATCTTTGAACCCCATCAGCAGCCCATCGCAATGGAAGACGCGGCTGATGTGCTGCCTGTATTACCGCTCTTAGGAGATTGGCACTTAACCCTAGGCGAATTGTTCAGTTGGCTCAGTTTTGCCCCTATCTAAACGTTCATCACGTCACGACGCCTGAATTTCCGCAGAAATCTGTGCCGCGTCTAAATCGCGCCCAATAAAGACCAAGCGCGTTTGCCGAAGTTCATCGGCTCGCCAAGGACGGTCGTAGAAGGTTTCGAGGCGATCGCCCACCCCTTGCAGCACCATCCGCATCGGTTTGTTTGCCACATTCACAAAACCCTTGATGCGATAAATATCCTGCTCTGCAATTAACCCCTTAAGCTTTAGCACCAGCGCCTGCGGATCGAGTGCCTGAGCTGAAACGATTGGCACAGAAAGAATGTCATCATCATGGTCATGCTCTTCTTCTGTGTCGTGGTGGCTGGGACGTGCCTCTAGGTTGTCTTCTACCGCTGCATTAAAGCCCAGCAAAATCTCTGAGCTAATTTGCCCATCCCGACAGGGGATAATTTTGACACCAGGACGCAGCTCTTGCTGAACCCGCGATCGCACTTCTGCCTGAGTTTGGCTATCTACACAGTCGGTTTTGGTCAGCAGCACGAGATCGGCACAGGCCAACTGATCTTCAAATAGTTCTTCGAGGGGCGACTCATGGTCTAAATTCGGGTCAGCTTGGCGCTGGGCATTGAGGGCGTCCAGATCCGCCGCCAGCTTGCCCGTAGAAACGGCTTCGCAGTCCACTACCGTAATCACGCCGTCTACCGTCGCGCCCGTGCGAATCTCATCCCAGCGAAACGCTTGAATTAGAGGTTTCGGTAACGCTAAGCCAGAGGTTTCAATTAAAATGCAGTCAATCTGGTCACGACGCTTCAGCAGCTCTTGCATGGTGGGCAGAAATTCTTCTTGCACCGTGCAGCAAAGACAGCCGTTGGTGAGTTCTACAATGTTGGGCATCTCTTGATTGGGCAACACCTGCCCGTCTTCATCACAGACCTGGCAATCGCGCAGCAGGTCGCCATCAATACCAATTTCGCCAAACTCGTTTACCAAAACCGCAATGCGGCGACCCTGATTATTTTGAAGCTGTTGCCGAATCAGCGTGGTTTTGCCACTGCCCAGAAACCCAGTAATCACCGTCACAGGAATTTTAGCTGCCATTTCACTTCCGTTGAGAATAATTAGGATACAAACTGCGACGATCCGCTAAAACCTTCAAGATGTTTTAGCGGATCGCAGTGCAGCAATTTAGATCATCAGAATTTATGAGAGATTAGGCGATCGCCTGCGGGAAAATCATCCCAACTACCTGAGTGACAAAAAAAGCTAGCCCAACGCCGCAAATCACTAAGCCCGCAGAACTGAGCGGTGCAGAAGTCTGTGATGCATTAGAACGATTTAGAACAACTCGTTGACCTATCCAAAACGCCGCAAGCGATACGCCAAGCTGAATGACCGTAAACCCTGCCAAATAAGACAGTAATGGGGTCATTTGGGCACCAAAAATAGCCTCGCCGTAGGCATAGCCATGAAATAGTCCAGCCAGAACAGATAGCCCAGCAACCGCAACTGTATTGAGGCTATTCTTCATAGCTAACAGAACCCCAAACAGCACAATAGAGCCTGACACAAATAGCTCAATGCCTGGAATGCTTAGCTTTGTTAGGTGCATTCCTGTGCCCAGCATGGCTGCCAGCACAAATGCAAGAGGAATCACAAAACCCTGCTTTCGGGTTGCTGCCAGAAGCCCCACCGCTACCACAAAGGCAAAATGATCAGGCCCAATTAAAGGATGTGCAATACCAGACAAAAACCCTTCGATTGCATTAGAAGGCATCCCTCCCCCCATTGCATGGTGGGCAAAAGCTGGAGTAGCCGCTATTGTCAAAAGCCCTAAGGGCACGGTCAAAACACTAACTGACTTCAGCAGTAAATTAAATCGAACAAATTTATGCGCTTTAAGCTGATTCATTAAATCTGTACCTCGCAGATATTGAGAAATGGGCAAGCTTACCGGCGGGCATCCTGACTTAGAGCAGTTAATCTCATTACAGTTGCGGGACAGCGCTGGACTTTCACCAGTTGCCTACGGCGATCGCAGGCATACTTTCCCCGTTACCTCTAGCGGCTGATCTCCGCCAGAACCGATTGCTCCACTCAGCTTACCGGATGCTTGACGCCTTCAGCACTTTTGCGAAGGATCTTTACTTCGATGATTCGGCGAATGACACACGTCGTCACCTTGTGATCGAACACACGCTTTATTGATGACAGAGATTACTGAAATAATTGAACTACTGCGAGAAATTTGAACAAGGCATCTAGAACTTGAGATAACGGGAGTAGCGGCATGAACAAAATACTGATCGTCCTTGCTTTAGTCAGCACAGCTCTAATTCAGGGCGTGCCTTCTGCCAACGCACAAGAAATTCCTTCTAAAATCCGCAGTATTATCGACGGCTTTTTGGGCGAACCTGCAAAAACATCGCCAGTCTATCCAGATGGGGCGCAAACACGAGCCATGAATCTGGCTCGGCAAGCCGCAGAACGCGCCAATGGCGGACTCAATAACTATCGTGCAGAAACGTCAATGTATGGCCCAGCCACTCAGTCTCCCTTCAAAGATAATGGCAATGGAACGCTTACTTTTACATTTCTTGGGGGACGCCCTGCGGCTCCACCTACCATTAAAAGTGTGGTTACGGTGTCCCTCACTGGCGATACAGTGACCCTCGACGTTAACGAACCCATTCCATAAGAGGCAACCTGTATAATTGCAAGCGTAAACCTTCAAAAAGGCTGCATCTGTGACACGCGCAATTATTGAAACCAACAAAGGCACCATCAACATTCAGTTTTTTGATGCCGATGCACCCAATACCGTCAAAAACTTTGTGGATCTCTCTGAAAAAGGCTTCTACGACGGACTTGGCTTTCACCGTGTGATTCCTGACTTTATGGTTCAGGGTGGCTGCCCTAATGGGACTGGGACTGGCGGCCCAGGCTACAAAATTAAGTGCGAAATCAACCCCAACAAACACGTTGCTGGCACGCTCTCTATGGCTCATGCCGGTAGAGATACGGGCGGAAGCCAATTCTTTATCTGTCATTCCCCCCAAGGGCACCTTGATGGAGTTCATACCGTCTTTGGAAAAACCGAAGATATGGATGTTGTGAACGCCATTCGCCAAGGTGACAAAATGCTGTCCGTCAAAATTGTGCCTGACGCAGCCTAATTAACGCAGATAATGAAAGTTTTATGCGGGTATAAAAATTCGTCGTTATGAAGCCATCACTCCTCCTATCAACCCTTTCGCTTTCGATATTGGTTGGTTTGGCGACCGACCTTACTTCCGTACACGCCAACACAACCGGAAGTAAGTTTTATTGTGGTCAAAGCAAAAACGTGCCCGCCACAATGGCAAAAACCTCTAGGGGTGCCGTGCCCGTCATTCGATGGGTTTCAACCCTTGGAGGAACCTATACCCCAGAAAACCGCTGCAAAATTGTATCCGAGAAATTCCAAACGTTTTATAACGATGGAACGCTGAACTACCTGACGACGGGCATTGTCAATCAGTTGCCCGTCATCTGTGCAGCTCAAACAGAAAATGGCCCCTGTACTGGCGTGCTGTTTACGCTAAAGCCAAATAGTGACCCTGGACGGACGCTTCAGCGTTTGCTCAGCATCCGAGATCGGGCACCTGGAGCGGTTCTTAACGAAAGTTCGCCTCAGGTTTATGTGAATATGAAAGACTTTTTGAATACTGCACCCACTGAGGCAGACCAACCCTCTGTTAATGAAGCAATCTCTGTACCCAATTCAGGTGGATCTACGGCTACTCCTAGCGGAAATCGTATTTGGTAGTGAACCCTCATGACAACATTCCGCTTTAAATTTTTTCCGTTGGGTGGTGCCTTAATCTTGAGCGTGCTGAACGCTGGCATTACGTTTTCTCAACCCCTTCAGTCTGGTTCTGTACACACAGATGCTCTGCCCCGATGGGGTAAAACTGCTGCACAGCTTGTCGCACAGTCCTCCGTGGTTGAAAACGTTGATAAAGTAGCTCAGCAGATTACGGTTCGGATTGAGTCGCTCAAAAGCGGGAATGGCTCTGGCGTGATTGTTGCCAAGCAGGGCGCAAGCTACTACGTTTTAACCGCAGAGCATGTGGTGCCCAAGCCCGATCAATATTCCATCACCACCCCTGATGGACAAAAATATGCTGTCACGTCTGGAACAATTAAAAAATTTGAAGGGGTTGATCTGGCAGTTTTGCAGTTCTCAAGCCCCAAAGCTTATCAGGTTGCGACCTTAGCAGACTACTACATCGGCATAGAGAATCGTCCCCTTGCCTTTTTGTCTGGGTTTCCAGGCGGGGGCAGCAGCGGAGATCGCCAAACCACCGTTGGCACCGTATTCCCCACCAGCACCACTATTTTTGCGGCACAGAATGCCTACTCGATGGCAAGCGGTCGTGAGCTGGTGTATACCACCTTCTCTCAGCCTGGCATGAGCGGTGGCCCAGTGTTAGATCAGCAGGGTCGTGTCATTGGTATCCACAATGCTTCCGAAACCAAACTAGAGGCAGATGACAGCAGTGGAGAGGTTTTCCCGACTTATTTAGGTCGAAGTTTGGGTGTGCCGATTCACACCTTTTTAGGGTTAGCCCCTCAAGCACAGATTAGTCCCAGCCTGCTCAAGGTTGAGAATACACCGCCCTCGAATTTAAACCGTAGCGCGATTCAAACGGTTTTGGATGGTCGGTCTGTACAAAAACCCTCTAATAGCAGCGCCTCTGCGTTTGACTGGCTGAAGTATGGCAACCAGCTCTGGCGGCTAGGTCGCTTCAAAGAAGCCGTGGTTGCGCTAGATCGTGCCATTCAGCTCAAACCTAATTTTCATCAGGCGTTTTTCGTCAAAGGATTGGCGCTTTCATCCCAAGACCAGTTTTCAGAGGCGATCGCCGCGTTCGATGCTGCCACTCGTCTTGAGCCTCGGTTCTACGAAGCATGGCGAATGAAGGCGCAGATGCTAGAGCAGATGAAGCAATACCCTCAGGCGCTTGCTGCCATAGATAAGGCGATTCAAATTCAGCCGAATGACTCGCTCTTACATTCGCTGCGGGGCGATTTACTGTTTGGGTCTAAGCAATATGCCCCTGCTATTGCAGCCTATACCCAGGCGCTTACCTTCAAGCCTGCCTACTATACCTACATGCAGCGAGGGCGATCGCAGTTTAGTGCTGGCGATTACCAAGCCGCCTTCAGAGATTACGGCAAGGCCATTGAGCTACAGCCCAACGACTACTTTAGCTATATCGGTCGCGGCACTATGAATTCGGCGCTCGGTAAATCTGCGGCGGCGCTTTCAGACCTCAACCAGGCTATTACGTTTATGCCAGCCGCTTCGCCCTACAAGTCTTTGCTATACACCAGTAGAGGACTGGTGCAGTTTGGGGCTGGCGATCTTAATGGGGCGATCGCCGATTGGACTGCCTCTATTAATGCAAATATCCCTGGCAAAACCGACCCTAGCATGATTGCCCAAAGCTATATGGGTCGGGCATTAGCCTATGCGCGGGTCAAAAATTTGCCTAAGGCGATCGCCGATATGGGTCAACTGATTGAATTACAGCCCAAAAATGCGGCGGCATTTTACAATCGCGGGGAGTTTTATATCCAGGCTGGCGATCCGCAGCGGGCGCTTTTGGATTTGAACCAGGCGATCGCCCTAAAGCCAGATTATGCAGACGCAATTCAAACGCGCGGACTTGCGAAGCAGTCCCTCAAAGACTTTCAGGGCGCAACTGGGGACTTTAAGAAGGCTGAAGGGCTTTTAAGCTCAACAATTAGTCAAGACCCTAACAACATCAATACGGCAGCGGTTTATGTGCGCCGTGCGAATGCGCGACTAGGGATGGGCAACAAACAAGGAGCCGTTAACGATATCCAAACCGTTGCAGCCCTTTTTCAGAAAGCGGGTATTACTGAAGGCGCAATGTATCAGACGGTTCAGAATATGCTGAGGCTGCTAAAACAGTAGACCTCTTGCATCAATTCCAACCCCCTCATCCCTTTCTTATAGCCAAAGGCTTTACCCCCTTCGACAAGCTCAGGACATCGCTTCTCCCCCAGTGAGAGAAGCGGTAATTCCGGCTCCCCTCGCCCGTTCTGGGAGAGGGGCTGGGGGAGAGGGTCACATTCGTGCAAGAGGTCTAGCAGATTTTTTGCCCATCTGCTTCGTTGAGGTAATTCTAGCCTGTACCTCTAAATAAGCCCTGAGGCTTCACCAGCAGCACCAAAACCATCACCACAAGCGCTACGGCTACCTTATATTCTGTCGGAATCCAGTAGGTGCTGACCTCTTGGGCAATGCCAATAATAAAGGCACCCACAATCGCGCCGTAGGGGTTGCCAATGCCGCCCAAAATAATAGAGGCAAACATCGGCATAATCAAAAACCAGCCCATATTAGGTCGTGCCGCCTGAATGAGCGCGTACAGCCCCCCCGAGAGTGCCGTTAGCCCCCCTGCAATAATCCACGTCCAGAGTACAACCCTCTGCACATCAATACCAGAGACGCTGGCAAGGTCGAGGTCATCAGCGACGGCGCGCATGGCTTTGCCAATTTTGGTATTTTGCAGCAGCAGATGCAGACCCGCGACAGCTAACAATGCAAGCCCAATCACCACCAGTCTGTAATAGGGGATTTTTAGCCCTACAATATCCAATGCCGTCTGGACGGGCAGGTCATAGCTTTGGTTGCCGCCGCCCCAAATAAAAATAATGCCGTTGCGCAAAAACAGTGCCAATCCAATCGAAATAATAATCAGCGTCGTCGAGTTAGCGCGACGGCTGCGCATCGGTTTCCAGATTAAATACTCGCTGAGTAGAAAACCCACAATGGTGATGGTGCTGCCCAGGGCGATCGCTACCCATATCCTCAGCTCTGTGTTGCCAATTACAGTGTCTAAAATCTGCGTGTCAAACAGCAGCGCCATGTAGGCACCCAGGGTCAGAAAATCCCCGTGGGCAAAGTTAGGAAGGCGTAAGATGCCGTTGGTGAGCGTTAGCCCCACCGCAGCTAGGGCAATAATGGAGCCAACGGCAATGCCGTTGACAAAAAGCTGGGCGAGTTCTAAATCCATTCCTATGTATCCGGCGGCAAGGGTCAGGCGTTTAACTTTATCAATTTACCAGGGTTTTGCGGCATTCTTTATGCTCATTTTCTAACCCCATACTCTCCAAAGCAATAGCCCAGCCACGGTTATGAAGTGCGGCTGGGCTATTGAATTAGCGATTGAATTAAAGAAGTTGAGGCACTTGGTCTATGCGATCGCAGCCATGGTCACATCGCTCGTATTCAGAATCCCCTGAAGCTCTTCAGAGTCAACGGTTTCCTTTTCTACCAGCATGTTTGCAATTTTGTCGAGAACCAGCTTGTTTTTGACCAAAACATCCTTGGCACGACGGTAGGCTTGATCCACCAAGTTGCGCACTTCATCATCAATGGCAGCAGCAGTCTCATCAGAGAAATCCCGTTCTGCCATGATGTCGCGCCCCATGAAGGGGTTGCCCTGCTGACGACCGAGGGCAACAGGACCTAGGCGATCGCTCATCCCAAACCGCGTCACCATCTGACGGGCAACCCGCGCTACCTGCTGGAGGTCATTGGAGGCACCTGTGGTTACTTCATCTTCGCCAAAGATAATCTCTTCAGCAATTCTGCCGCCGAGCGCCACCGCCATTTGGTTTTGCAGATAAGAGCGGCTGTAAAGGCCAGACTCCATCTGGTCTTCGCTGGGGGTAAACCAAGTCAGGCCACCCGCACGACCCCGAGGGATAATGCTAATTTTTTGTACCGGATCGTAGTCAGGCATCAGCGCACCCACTAAAGCATGACCTGCTTCGTGATAGGCCACCAAAACCTTACGCTTCTCGCTCATGACGCGATCTTTCTTCTCAGGTCCTGCCAACACGCGGTCGATCGCGTCGTTGACTTCGTCCATAGAAATTTCGGTCAGGTTGCGACGAGCCGCAAGAATCGCAGACTCGTTGAGCAGATTAGATAAATCTGCACCCGTGAACCCTGGAGTACGGCGGGCAATCTTTTCAAGATCCACGTCCTTGCTCAAGGTCTTACCGCGAGAGTGAACGTTCAGAATTTCGAGACGACCCTTGTAGTCTGGACGATCTACCACCACTTGACGGTCAAAACGACCGGGACGCAGCAGTGCGGAATCCAACACATCAGGACGGTTTGTAGCCGCAATGATGATAATGCCCGTATTGCCTTCAAACCCGTCCATTTCAGTCAAGAGCTGGTTGAGGGTTTGTTCGCGCTCATCGTTACCGCCACCAAGACCTGCACCCCGCTGACGGCCTACCGCGTCAATTTCATCAATAAAGACGATGCAGGGCGCATTGGCCTTAGCCTGCTCAAACAAATCACGAACGCGGGATGCACCCACACCCACAAACATTTCTACAAACTCAGACCCAGAGATAGAGAAGAATGGAACACCCGCTTCCCCTGCGACAGCCTTTGCTAGCAGGGTCTTGCCTGTTCCAGGAGGGCCAACCAGCAGAACACCCTTCGGAATTTTGGCCCCCACAGCCGTGAAGCGATCTGCATTCTTCAAGAAGTCAACAACTTCGCTTAGCTCTAGCTTGGCTTGCTCAATCCCCGCTACATCGTTAAACGTAATCTGGGTTTGAGGCTCCATCTGGACACGGGCTTTAGACTTACCAAAGTTCATGGCCTGGTTTCCAGGTCCACCTTGGGCGCGACGGAACAGAACAAACAGACCCACCAGTAGCGCGATAGGAACTAGGAACGTACTCGCTGCTCTAACCCAAAAGCCTTCATCCGTTGGCGGCATCACATTAATATCCACCTTATTTTCGGTCAAGATATCAATGAGCTGAGGATCGGGGGGAAGATTAACCTGTACCCGAGTACCGTCTGCCGTGATCACTTGGGCTTGGCTGCGATCTGCGCTCAAGCCGATCTTTTCAATCTTGCGATTTTCAACTGCCTCAATGAGCTGACTGTAGCGCCAGGTTTCTTTTGCTACGGGCTGTTTGTCTAAGAAAGAGGTCGCCAAAGCCAAGACCACAATCCCTAAAAGGACGTATAGTCCTGCATTTCTCCACCGCTTATTATTCACGAGATCTCATTCCTCCTGGCTGAATGGGGGCCGGACGTAACTTTATTGC
>JBGSVR010000685.1:0-1822 GCA_041752855.1 Thermosynechococcaceae cyanobacterium | reverse complement strand
GGGTGAAATGCCCATAAATGCAAACACATCCTGCTCTTCGGTTGTCATATTGACCGAAATAATCTCAGGCGGCTTGTCTTCCCGCATCTTGATGCTGTCCAAACGGCTGGGTTTAGCGCGTTCAGGCAGTACTTTATCAGGAAGCTTCTTAACCCCTAAGCCATTAGACTCAATGACTAAAACACTAGGGCTAGGAATCACAACGCCACTAGGGCTAACGTCAACACTGGGGCTGCTGCCGCTTAATCCAATCGGCGTAGGCGCTGACTGCCGCACAACTTTGCCTGAAGGCACGCTGGGGGGGCTGCTCTCACGGGGCAAGATTTCTCCTAATCGACGACCACGGCGGCGACGTCTAGAGCCTTTGTCTTGGTAGTTGGGATGATTGGTTAAATCTAGCTCTTGCAAATCATCGGATGGATCTAGGGACAACGCTGGGTTATGGGAAATCACGTCTGGTAGCCGCAAGCCAGAAGGTACGACTGGTTCGTAAGATCTCAGTACCGGAACGCGTTCCACCATCTCGCCAGGGGCATCGGGGGCTTCACCAGGGAGGTGCGCCAAATGTCCCAGTCCGCCGCAGGTATGGCAGGGCTTACTGAACAGCTCGTAGATGTTTTGCCCCATTCGTTTGCGGGTCAGCTCTACAAGTCCTAGTTCTGTGAGCTGCGCAATCTGAGGGCGCGCCTTATCGGCCTTAAGCGCCTTATTAAAATGCTCTAACACCTGAAGCTGGTCGCGGCGAGCATCCATATCAATGAAGTCGATAATGATGACGCCTGCGATGTTCCGCAAACGAAGCTGCCGCGCAATTTCTGTCGCGGCTTCGCAGTTTGTCCACAAAACGGTTTCTCGAGCGGTGGCAGATCGCGTAAAGGAGCCGGAGTTCACGTCAACGACGGTCAACGCCTCGGTGCGCTCAATAACGATGTAGCCGCCAGAGGGTAAGTCAACGCGGGGCTTTAACGCCTCTCGGATGGCTGCGTTGACGCGAAAATACTCTAAAACAGAGCTGCCTTCACGATGCTGATCGACTAAAACACCTTGGGGCAACCGATTGCCACTCCAGTTGGTGAGGTGCTGCTTTACCCGCTTAAGTCCGGTGGCAGAATCGACCACAATGCGGTTGACGTCTGTGCTGTAGACATCTCGCAACACGCGCTGAATAAAGTCGTCGTCTCGGTTGAGCAGGGCGGGGGCGCGAGTAGAGCCAGCCTGAAACTGCACAGACTCCCACTGTTTTTGGAGCTGATCTAAATCTTCAATAATGGCGTCTTCGGAAACGTCTTCTGCTTCAGTGCGGACGAGTAGCCCCATGCCCGCAGGCTTAATTAAAATCCCAAGCGCCCGCAGTCGGTTGCGCTCATCTTCGTCACGAATCCGGCGCGATAGGTTAACGCCTTTACCAGAGGGCATCAGGACGAGGTAGCGTCCTGGCAGCGAAATATTGCCCGTCAGGCGTGGCCCTTTGTTGCCCGTCGGTTCCTTCATGATCTGAACCAGCACCTTTTGTTGAGGTGCTAACAGTTCGGTAATGGCTCCAGCAGTCTTTTTGAGCTTGACTGGCCCAAGGTCGCTGACATGAATAAAGCCATTGCGCTCGGTATCGCCAATGTTGACGAAAGCCGCATCAATACCAGGAAGCACATTCTCGACAATGCCGAGATAAATATCGCTGACCTGGTGTTGCCCAGTGGCAACCACTAGCTCTTGGATCTGATCTTCTGAAAAAACGGCAGCAATTCGATGCTGTTCCGCAATAATGATTTGTTTGGACATTCAAATTCCTCTATACGGTTCAGCTCCAAACCATCAAAACGCC
>JBGSVR010000684.1:0-1705 GCA_041752855.1 Thermosynechococcaceae cyanobacterium | reverse complement strand
ATCTGCAAGGGTGGCGTAAACCTCTGAAAACGCAGCTTTGAGGGTAGCCACATTGCCGCCATGCCCGTTGATGAAAAAGAACTTACGAAAGCCAGAGCGGGTGAGGCTAACCAAGTAATCTCGAATCACCAAAATGAGCGTACTGGGGCGAAGGCTTATGCTGCCAGGGAAGGCCGCGTGATGGAGCGCCATGCCCACGTTAATCGTAGGGCCGACCAGTGCCTGAGTGGCTTCACCCACGCCCTTGGCAATCACTTCAGCACAAATTGCGTCTGTACCAATTAAACCCGTAGGGCCATGTTGCTCTGTAGAGCCAATCGGTAGAATAATGCCTTGAGAGGTTTGCAGATAGGCTTCAACTTCAGGCCAAGTGGAGAGGTGGAGCTGCATAAATTACCTCGTCGAGTCGTACCTTACAGTGTGAAGCATTACAAAATGGCGCGCAAACGATTTGTGATTGAGATGGGGATGGGAGTAGACCAGCATGGTCAAGACTCTACCGTGGCGGCGGCTCGGGCAGTACGAAATGCGATCGCCCATAATGCCCTCCCTGGCATCTGGGAAGTGGCGGGACTAGATCATCCCAATGAAATGAGTATTGAGGTGAAGGTGGCGGTACCGTTTCCTGAAACTGTGCGCGAGGCGGAGGTGTTGGCGGTGCTGCCCTTTGGCGAGAAAACCTTAACCGTAGAGCAGGGCGGCATGATTGTAGAAGGCAAAGCCATTGCTGAGTTTAATGACAAGAATGACGACATGTACGTGGCGATCGCCGCTGTCACGGTCTATGTCGAAGTTGCAGAGCGGTAATGCAAAGAAGCGTTGTTCTAGGAGCGCTATTGAGCCTTGGGGTTGGATTAGCGCTTGGAACAGTAGGGCTTTCAAGATTTTTAGGCTCATACTCTCTAGTTCAACCAAAGCAAACGCCTTTGATTTCTGCTGCTGCAAGCTTGCAAAATGTGCTGGCTCAGGTCGATCCGCTTTTTGTGCAGCGTTATCCCAACGTGAGGCTGAAGTATAACTTTGGGGCTTCGGGTGCTTTGCAGCGACAGATTGAGCAAGGCGCACCAGTAGATGTCTTTATTTCTGCGGGGAGCAAGCAGATCGATGCGCTCCAGCAAAAAAGACTGATTTTGAACGGCACTCGACGTAATCTGCTCACTAATCGTCTGGTGCTGATTGTGTCTAAGAATTCAACCTTGGGCATCACAACGTTTCGTCAGCTCTCGCAGCCGAGAGTTAAAAAAATTGCGGTAGGTGAGCCTCGCAGTGTCCCTGTGGGTCAATATACAGAAGAGCTTTTTAAGAATTTAGGAATTTTGAATGTTCTTAAGCCTAAGTTTGTCTTAGGGAATAATGTTCGCAATGTTTTGGCTGCGGTCGAAAGTGGCAATGTGGATGCAGGGGTTGTTTACGCCACGGATGCCAACATTTCTAGTCAGGTTAGACAGGTTGCCACAGCACCCAGTCGGCTACACTTGCCTATTGTTTATCCGTTGACGGTACTGAAGGCTAGTCAGAATTCTCAGGCGGCTCAAGCCTATATTCAGTTTTTGGCGAGCGCTCAGGCTAGGGCGATTTTTCAACGATATGGTTTTGGAGTTGCGCCATAGTTTGAGATGGTAGCTTGGGTTGAGGCACGGATGCTGTTGGCGAAGTCACGTAACCCATAATTCTCAATTGAGATTGCTACGACAAAAGTAAGCTT
>JBGSVR010000683.1:0-2880 GCA_041752855.1 Thermosynechococcaceae cyanobacterium | reverse complement strand
CAATTTCCGATTATGGACAACAATCTAGTCGTTGTATATCTCAGTGTGCTGCTGGTGCTGCTGGGGGCAGCAGGCTGGTTTGTCCTGCGGCAGGTGTTTAGAACCCGAAAGACCGAGCTTACCCTCAGTCGTCTTCAAAGTCAGCTTAACCAAGGTAAAGGTTCTACCCAAGAGCATTTTGAGCTAGGCAGCCTTTACCTCAGTAAAAATCTGGCGGTTCAGGCCATTCAGCAGTTTCAGCAGGCGCTTAAGGCCGCAGAAGCCGAGGGCGAAACAAATCTTGCGCCCATTTATAATGCGATGGGCTATGCCTATTTCACCCAAGAACAGTTTGATGTCGCCATTCGCACTTATAAAGAAGCCCTAAAACTCAAAGAAGATTACGTGGTCGCCCTTAATAACCTAGGCCATGCCTATGAGCGCAAAAACCTAGTTGCCCCAGCGCTAGATGCCTACGAAAAGGCGCTGAAGCACGAACCCAAAAATGACACCGCCAAGCGCAGAGCGAATTCTTTACGCAAACGAGTGGCGATCGCCTAAAGGGTTCCAACCCTAAATGCAAAATAGTGTTTAAATTCGGGTAGGCACCCAGAAATCGGTACCATAAGAGATAGTGCAGCGTGTAGCGAACCTTACCCGCGCAGCATTCTTTCATCAATACGGAATTGGAGAGTCAACACAATGGATTTGGTCGCACTCCAGGGCACCTTGGATAATGCATCCTTTGCGGTGCTGTTTATTACCATGCTGCTCTATTGGAGCAGCGCTGCATTCCCTCAGGTTCCCTTTCTTGGTACTTTGGGCACCGCTGGCATGGCGATCGCCAATCTCTGCATTGCGGGGCTACTGGGTGCCCGTTGGCTAGAGGGCGGGTATTTCCCTCTCAGCAATATGTACGAGTCTTTATTTTTCCTGTGTTGGGGCATCACCGCCTTTCACCTCATTGCTGAGCGTTTAGGCCAAAGTCGCTGGGTGGGAGTGGTCACAGCTCCTGTCGCGACGGGCATTACGGCCTTTGCCGCCCTGACGCTGCCTAAATCTATGCAGGTGTCAGAGCCACTGGTGCCTGCGCTCAAGTCTAACTGGCTGATGATGCACGTTAGCGTCATGATGATGAGCTACGCCGCGCTCATGGTGGGTTCACTGCTGGCGATCGCCTTTCTTGTTGCCACTTGGGGCAAAGACATTGAGCTAAAAGGTAGTTCCGTTGGCACAGGCGGATTCCGTAGCCAGCTTAAGCAGCCTGCCAGCCCATTAGACCCAGCACCAACTTTAGCCTTTGCAGGTTCAGGAGACGGCGGCGGTGCTGCTGTTCTGGATCGACCCGTGCAGACAAAATCGACCCTCACGCTTCAGCGCCTAACCCTTGCAGAAACCTTAGACAATCTCAGCTATCGCATTATTGGCCTTGGTTTTCCGCTTCTCACCATCGGCATTATTTCTGGTGCAGTTTGGGCAAACGAAGCCTGGGGCGCACCCTGGAGCTGGGATCCTAAAGAAACGTGGGCGCTTATTACTTGGCTAATCTTTGCGGCCTATCTTCATGCTCGAATTACCCGTGGTTGGCAGGGTCGTCGTCCTGCTTACCTGGCAGCCTTAGGATTTTTTGTGGTGTGGATTTGCTACCTAGGCGTTAATCTTCTGGGCAAAGGGCTACATTCTTACGGCTGGTTTTTCTAAGTGAGCCTCTTCTTGTGCCGTAGACCCAAGGTCTGCTTAGATTCGTTTGGCCTAGGGTTGTGTCTGTGGTACTGTTCCCGTAGCCTGGTATAAACGTTTAGACTCCAAGAGAACTACTTTCTATGGATATTGGACTCATCCAGAACATCAATCTATTGGGATTTCAGGATTTTCTGACGCTGGACAGTTTCAGCCATTCCTTCTTGTCTGGCAGTATCTGGATTGCTCAAGCTGTTAAGGATGACCTGTTCAATAACGTGGGTCAATCTTGGAATAATTTTATCCAGAGCGGTCAGGTTTGGGCGCTTGGGATTGGTTTTATGGTGGGCTATTTCTTTCGTGGTCTTACGTCCTAATCAGTATCAGGGATTTAACAACCCGTACCTTTGACCCTCACCGTTCGGCTGAGCGCTCACGCCGAAGCCCCCAGCCCCTCTCCCAGAACGGGAGAGGGGAGTAAGAATCTTGTCCCCCTTCTCCCGTTCTGGGAGAAGGGGTTAGGGGATGAGGGAGTGAAAAGCGCATCGCTACAAAGCAGTTTTCTAAGTTATTGAATTAACGGTCTTAACTAGCGTCAGCTCTGGTCTCTTTATTTATAAATCAGCGAGTAGCAATACCTTGGAAAGCCAAGCTTCAGTCCCTTCACCTCTATCACAACAGCCGTGGAGTCAGCGGTTTGAAGGCTCACTGCACCCTGCGATCGCCCTTTTTAACGCCAGCATTGGCTTTGACATTGCGCTGATTGAGTATGACCTCACGGGGTCACAGGCTCATGCGCAAATGTTAGGGCACACCGGAATCCTCACAGCCCAAGAAGCGGAGACCATTGTTGCAGGGCTAGAGCAAATTCGCCAAGAGTATCGCCAAGGCCAATTTCAGCCTGGGGTTGAAGCAGAAGATGTTCACTTTGCCGTCGAGCGTCGTCTCACAGAGCTGATTGGCGATACGGGGAAGAAACTGCATACGGGGCGATCGCGCAATGACCAAGTCGGCACCGATATTCGGCTCTATCTGCGTGACCAGATTGACCAGATCCAAGTTCATTTGCGTCAATTTCAGCAGGTTTTAGTTCAGCTTGCCGAAGCCAACGTCGAAACCCTCATCCCTGGCTATACCCACCTCCAGCGGGCGCAGCCCCTAAGCTTAGCCCATCATCTGCTGGCCTACGTTGAAATGACCCAGCGAGACTACGAACGCCTG